>SKLD01000418.1 GCA_007123395.1 Opitutales bacterium | reverse complement strand
TGAAGCTGTCCCGACTACCTTGCGCGGCGGTCTCGGACGTGGACGTAGCCGACCGCCATCCCGGCGGTTGATCCGAGCCGCGCCGGCAGGCAGGGCACACCATGGTATACCGCCCGTGTTTGCGTGAAGAAGCAGCGGGTGGGGGAAGCATTGTCCGGAATGGCATATTCAAATCCGCTTTCGAAGCCTGATTTCAATTGATCTGGAATTTCCTCTGAGACCTTCTGGGAGGATGAAAGTCTCCACATCCGGAAGAGTTTGGGCAGGATTCGCAGTGGGCCTTTGTCTTGCCGTTTCGGTCACGGCGGCGGACGTTTCCATCCGCGTGCAGGATGCGTCGAAGCCCTTTGTCTGGCCGGCGAATGCGCCTGCCCCTGATGATGTGACCATGCGCACGCTTTGGTTCCGCCCGCTGCCAGAGGGGCCTTGGGATCCGAAGCACGATACGATGAACGCGCTGCGTGCGTTCCATGCGACACGGCTCGACTGGTCTTACCTCAGGAGCTATGAGCCGCGTGGGCGATTCGAGGTGGAGATGGGATTTCAGCCGGTCCGCGACTACGACCTTCTTCTTGTCCAGGAAAAGGCGAGGATCGCCCGCGTGCGGGAGTCCGGGCGCACATTCGGGGGAGCCTCCAACGCCAGCGTGGGAACCTATGTCGTGTGGCACGCCCCGGGCGAGGCAACGAAAAAGCATACGATGGAAGACATCAACGGCGAGCCCCTCATCCTTGGGCATATGCGCTACTGGGATGCGCCGCAGTCGCCGGGGTGCGTGAACAATCCGCACTACATTGAGGGGCACGTGCAGTATATCAAAGACTACATCGACGCGGGCGCGCAGAGTATGCAGCGCGACGAGCCGAGCGGGAATTGGGTCCACGCCGTGAGGGCAGTCGGCTGTTACTGCGACTACTGCATGGAAGGCTTCAATCAATACCTGCGGGTGAATCACTACGATGACTTGGAGGAACTCGGAATCGACGATCCCGGCAATTGGACCTACCGCGACCATGTGCGCCGACTCGGCCTCGACGAGGAGCTTTCCGCCGATGACTTCGACTGGAGCGATCCCCGCACGATGCAGAGTCTATTGCGCGATGACCCGGTGGCCGCCGTGTTTGTCGAGTTCCAAGGGCAGGCGCAGGCGGATTTTTTCAAAATCGTGCGCTCGCGGATCAATGCCTACTACGGAGGAAGCTTTCCCTATTCCTGCAACAATACTTCCTTCCAGCGTTTTGATCCCGAGTTGTACCACGGATTTGATTTTTATATGTCCGAGTTGATGATGCGCTCGGCGAACGCCCCCCACCTTTACGAGCGCTCTCAGGAAGCGCGCCGCCGCGGGAAGGTCCAGGTCTTCGGTTCGCCGAAAACAATGGGCGAGGATTACGATGCCGGATTTCTCGTTGCCTTGCGCCGCAAGGTCATCGCCACAAGTTATGCGGTCGGGGGGTTGTGCCAGGTGCCGTGGGACCTTTTTGAGCAGACGCGCGACGGGCTTGGGCGCTATTTCGGCGATCCGGCGGACTACGCGGACCTCTTCGGCATGGTGCGGGCCGGCGGCCGGTTCCTCACGGACTACGACGACGCCGGAGCCTACGGTCCGGACATCGAAAGCGACGGGCGTTATGCCGGCGGGGAACCGCTCCGTATTCGCGGAGGTTCGGGCGAACTCTATGCCTTCGTCCGCGCCAAGCCTATGGATTACGCAGCGCCGGTGGTTGTTCACCTTGTCGATTGGAGTGAAGACCCCGAACCCGCCGTTGTGCGGGTGCGCAATGCCGCCTTCTTCCCCGGCAAGGAACTGCGGATTACCCTTCGTGTCCCCGACGCCTACGACCGGGAAATGCACGAGGGAGCGGAAATCAAGGCGCAGGCGATGCGCGGAAGCGGAGAGTACCTGGGAACCGCGCAGCAAGCCGCCTATGAAACCCTTGTCGTTTCAAGGGAGCTGTCATCAACGCACGAGGACGGCTATACCCGTGTCGAGGTTCCCTCCCTTAGTCCGTGGGGAATTTTGGTGATTGAGCCGAAATAAACTCAACCCGTCACAAGAAACATCAAACACACTCTTAAAACCCTACATACAATGAGATTCGATAATTGGAAAATCCGTCTAAATCGTCAACTGGAGACAGCACTGCTTTCCGGAGTTGTTTCCATTTTTTTCATGGCGGGATTGTCCGCACAGGAAGATGTGCCGGACGAGGTGTTTGAATTGTCCCCTTTTGAGGTGCTGGGAACCGAGGGGGCCGGTTATCTCGTTACAGAGACGACAAGCGCCACCCGTTTCGCCGTGGATCGCCGGGATCTGCCGTTCGCAATTTCCTCCCTCTCCGCTGATTTGCTGGACGACGCCTTTGTTGTCAATGCTGCCGAGGCGATGGCTTTGAGTTCGAGTGCGACGCCCGAGGAGAATGTCTTCACGGGCACCGACAACCGCCCGTCCATTCGCGGAACGCGAAGCCCTCGGTTCTTCGTCGAGGGCTTGTTTTACAATTCGACTGAGGCTCCGGCGAGGGTTGCTGTCGACAGCATCGAAATTCTCAAAGGTACTAGTGCGATGCTGTATGGGCAAGGGGAGCCCGGTGGCACCGTGAACTATCAACTGAAACGCCCGATGAAAGATCCCGCCGGTCGCTTCGTCGTGAGGGGGGGAAACTACCAGGACAGAGAGA
>SKLD01000445.1 GCA_007123395.1 Opitutales bacterium | reverse complement strand
CACGCTCAGCAGCGCGAGGCACCAACCATTGGACAACTGCTTCAAGCAGCCTTGCATTCAGTCGGGCTGGACGCCCGGTTCCTGCCACTCACCGGCGGTGTAGTTCCACAGGTAGCCGTGATAGGCGGTGGCGAGATGGAACCAGATGCCGTCCATGTGGTAGGCGGAGAAACTCTCGGACGAACCGGAGGCGGCATGGACGTAGAGCCACGATTCGAAAACGGCGCTGTAAATCCATGGAAAGTGTTCATCGTAAACCATCCCAAGGGCGGTGTCCGTTTCCTTGAAACCGGAGACATCGGGTTCATCCTTCCAGAAAGATTCCGGATCGGGCTCGGGGATGGGCTCGCCCGTCTTCACGACATCAATGTAGAGATTCTGATTCTCCTGCCGCAGCGTCACGTCGTAGTTGGCGGGAAAAACAACCTCCGTCACATCGCCGGTGAAGTCCGCGGATTCGAGGTTGCCGGCCTCGATCAGCATAAAGGTATCGCTTTCACCGCGATAGGCTGAACCGTCGACGAGCAGGGATCCGTTGGCATTGAGCGTCAAGGCAGAGGTGAGTCTCAGAAAGGGCGCTCCTTCGGCATCAAAGACAAAGCGCAACACGCCCTCAACACCGCCGCCGAGAAACAAGTTACCCGCCCGCATATTGTCCGCGTTGCTTCCCTCAAGAGAAACCAATCCATATCCAAGCGTGCCCACATCAAGCGCGTTCAGGATCACCGCCCCGCTGCGATAGATCAAGTGGCCCCGTGCCGTGGCGCTGTTGTTGGAAGCCAGTTGCATGCGGGTCCCAACAGCCATGAAACCTCCGTCGATGAGCACCATTCCCAGACCGTCACCGGCCGTGGCCATCTGCATGGCACGCGCGACATCAAAGGTACCTCCGAGCAGGTCCAACCGGCCTCCGAATTCATTATTGGATATCCGCATGATGTCCACGCTGACGTCGCCCTCCTCGATGATCGCGTGGCGCGCATTAGTGATCACAGCGACATTCACCGGTCCGGGCAAGGGCGGTTCCGACGGTTGCTCCTCGAGATGCATGACGAACCAGACATTTCTGGTTACGGGCTGCCCTTCGTCATCCGTTCCCTCAAAAGTGGGCTGGAACCAACTTGTCGGTTCCAAGGGTTGAAAGGTCAGCGTCTGCGCGAAGGAAGCGACAGGAAGGAAAAGCAAGGGCGCGAGCCATTGCGGCAACTTTTTCAGAATTCGATTTTTAACACGGTTCATATTCATTTTTTGATAGGTATTTGGAGTGAGTCTTGAGGGTTAGTCGAAACGGATGCCCACGGCGAGGTCGCGGTGCATGGACACCGTGACACCCGGATGGTCATCGAAAAAGTCGGCGATCCGCTCGGCGTTCCAATCTCCGGGGAGACCGAACCCGGCGGCGGCGGGGGGAGCGAAACCAAGGAGCGTCCACGATTCGGTGAGGCCGTTGTAGGGACGCCAGAAACCGTCATCGGACGTTCCCTCCGGATGCGAAGCGCGATAGGGATCATCGGAAATAACATACCCGCCGTCGGCGGTGCGCATGAGAAAGACGGGATACCAACCATCCACGGGAACGGAAGCGAGGTGGAACCATGCCTCGCCGGGATCATTGGAGGAGGGATGGGGAACCGTGATCCCACCGCGCTCAACCGCGACCAGTTTGACCGGTGCCGCTTCCGCGGCGGGATAATCCATCTTCCGGCCGACCGCCCGGCTGACGAGACCGTATTCTTCCACATGTCCGGCGACTTCGCGCTCTTCGCCGATGAGCATGAAAAAGCGCTGATGCATGGTCTCTCCGGGATCGAGGAAGACACGGACCTGGGTCGCGCCGACAAAGTAATTGCGCCAGTTCTCTTCCGGGGTTCCGTCGTCCGGCCAGTTCCCGGCGGTTCCCCACCGCCAGCGCGACTCGCTCCAGCGGCCATCGAAGGGAGACATGCTCTCGCGGCCGAATACCATGCCCAGCGAAGGCGCATCGGGCTCTTCCGAGGCGGTGTAACTGGCCCATCCGCCGGTCTGGCTAATGGCAATCGTGTTTCCTTCACCCCAGGTTCCGGTCAGTTCTTCCCGGCTGCCGTCGGTGTGGTAGAGAAAATGGTGAGGCAGGTTGCTGCGCCGCACACCGCCCCATGGCATGTTGAAAAAATCAAGGACGTCTTCACCGAAGTTGTGCATCACCCAGTTCAACTCGATGATGCCATGGCCGCGGTCGATGAATTGACTGTAGACGAGCAGACCCGAGCGGTGGATGGTGGGCACGTGGGCGTGCTGACTCCAGTTGACCATGGCCAGTTCACGCTCATGCGGGCGAACCGCGGAGGCCACGGTCGGCGAATAAAAGGGGTCTCCATCGGTGTGCGGCGGGTCTCTCAGGTAGATCCCCGCACCATGGAGAAAATAGGCTTCGCCGTCTTCCGGACGGTTCTTGCCGCGATTCACCGCGACCGTTTGGAAGACCTCATCCACCCACGGAGCGTAATCGGGACCCGAAGGATCTCCGGGTGAACGATACTGCGGCGGAATCCATTCGCTGCCATAAGCTATGAGGGAGTAGATCTGTGCTCCTTCGCCAATCCGCATTTCCCAGTGGGGAGTGGCGGTCGGTTCTTTCTTCAATGCGTAGCGGAAGACCCACTCTTCGGGGAAGTCCATCCACCACGCCGAACCGCTCGGAT
>SKLD01000092.1 GCA_007123395.1 Opitutales bacterium | reverse complement strand
TGCATTTTCTTCTCCTTCAACAATCACACCTCAACAATCGGCAATCGGCAACCGGATCAAGGCTTATGGGATTGATTGATGATTGAGGATTGGTGATTTTTGATTTTTGATGTGGGGCTGGCGCGGGGATGGCAGTTCTGTCGACAATCGGGGCGTGCTCTAATCTCCCAACGATCACACCTCAACAATCGGCAATCGGAAATCGGATCAAGGCTTCACCGCGGCGGGCATGTGCGGCCGTGGTGCCATTTGGGCGGAACCTGAAGGGTATACGGGACGGACGGCAGGCCGATTTCATGCCGGGAGAGCATGCCGGCGATTTGCTGGGCGGCCAAGCGGCCGAGGATTTCCGGCTGCTGGTCGACGCCCGCAAAGTGGTCCGGTCCGCTATCCGCACTCAGCAAAAGGCAGCCGTAGTCCCGCGGCAGGTGCAACCCGGCGGCTTTCAGGCAATCGGGGTAGGGCCGCCCCATGCAAATCAGACCGTCCGCCCGGCATTCTCGGAAAAACGCGACAAAATCGTCGTCGGGTTCACCGGCGTAGGTGAGGGTTTCTTCGACGGAGGGATACAGCCTCTTGCTTCCAGTGAGGGTGATACTCCAGCGCCTCCGCGAATGGCGGTCCCTTCCTTTGCTGTAAGCGAAGAGGATCCTCTTGTAGCCGTTGTTCGCCATGTGCTTGAAGGCCATAGACATAGCCTCCATCTGGTCGCTGATGACGCGGTGGATTCGCGGCTCGGACAACCGATACCCCAGTGTGATGGCGGCAAAGCTGTCCCAGTCAAAGGCACCGAGGGCATCCATATCGACCGGCGGAGAAACTATGATTCCTTGAATGCCCCGGCTCCTCAGGACCGTTTCCACGCGCTTCATTTTGAAGGCGTAGTCGCGGAGTTTGATGATTTCCATGCGATAGCCGAGGCGGCCCAACTCCCCATGCACCCCGCTGCGGAACTTACGGAAAAAGGCCGTCCGATGGATGTCCGCCTGCGCGTCAGGCTCACTTGTCAAATAGGCGACGGATTCGTGCTTCGCGGCATGCTCGGAGTAGATCCGGCGCAGATAGCCCATGAGGTTCGAAAGGTGCGCGTCCGGCACATATCCGAGCTCAGCCGCCGCACGCATGACGCGTTCCCGCGTCTTCTTGGACACTCTGGGGTCATTCCTCAATGCCAACGAGACGGTCGACTTGTGTACGCCGACAGCTTCCCCAACCTGCGCAATGGTAACCCGGGGTTCGTTACTCATGGGGAAAATATCCTACCTCTCCGCCTTGCGATGAAAAGCCCAATCGGTCCCCAGGGAGACAAAATTTCAACGGTCGGATAACTCAGGGATGGTCAAGCCGGGGACGGATTCAGAGTGTTTTCGGTTTTGCACACGTTGAAAAGACTCCATGACAGTTGAATACCTCACACTCGGCGGATACCTGATCATTCTCGTCCTCCTCGGGCTTGGCTTCCGGCGCATGGCCGCGACGATGAGCGACTTTGTGCGCGGGGGCGGCCGGGGAACATGGTGGCTGGTCGGCTCAAGCATGACAATGGCCGGGATCAGTGCGTTCACCTTTACGGGGAACGGATCGGCGGCCTTTGAGGCGGGCCCGACGTTTTTGATCATCTACGTGGCCAACTGCACGGCCTACCTGATCGGCTGGCTGTTCCTTGGCGCGTGGTACCGGCAGACGCGCGCCTACACGGTGGCGGATGTCATCCGCGCCCGCTTCGGTACGGCGGTGGAGCAATTTTCCGTTTATTCCGGCCTCGCCCTCGCCCCCCTCAGCTCGGCGATCCAGCTCTGGGCGCTGGCGATGTTCACCACGGCGGTCTTCGGCTTTCCCCTCACCACGACGATCATCGTCATTGGCGGGGTTGTGGTGGCCTATTCGACGCTCGGCGGGCGCTGGGCGGTAATGGCGACGGATTTCGTCCAAGGGGTGGTGATGATGTCGATCACAACGGTGATGGCGATTCTGGCCCTTTACCACATCGGAGGCCTCGGGCAGTTTTTCAGCTATTTCACCGATCCGCGTTTTGTCGATGACTTCCGCCTCGTGAAAGAGCCCGGTCAATTCAACAACGACCGGTTCACGTGGCAGTGGATCATTGTCATTTTTCTCATGCAGATCCAAGGGCAGATCAGCCTGAACACCGCCGGCCGCTTTCTTGCCGTGAAAGACGGTCGGGAAGCGTCCCGCGCCTCCCTTCTGGCCTTTATTCTCATGTTCGCGGGCAGCATCATCTGGTTCATCCCGCCGATGGTGGCGCGTTTCATGTATGGCGACGAGATCATGGCGCAGGACCTGAGCAATCCGTCGGAGTCCGCCTACTCTTACATTGCCCTGCAACTGCTGCCCAACGGGCTCATGGGCATCATGATCGCGGCCATGTTCGCGGCGACGATGAGCAGTATGGACAGCGGCCTGAACGTCCAGGTGGGGGTCATCGTGCGCAATTTGATCCCCCGGCTTCGCTCGGGTCTTGGCCTGAACCCGGATATCTCCAACCGCGCGCAGATGCTCATCTGCTACATCTCCACACTTTTGATCGGCGGCTTTATCGTCATCTGCGCCATTCTTTTCGCGCGGCAACAGGAGATCATCCTCTTCGACGCTTTCCTCCTTATCGGCTCGGTCATCGGGCTCCCGCTGGCCTTTCCCAAGTTAATGGGGCTGTGGATCAAGCGCATTCCTTTTTGGTCGTATTTCGTCATTTTCGGTGCCTGCATGGCTCCGTCTTTGGTTTCCTTTTATGATTCGCGGATCAATGGCATTAGCTGGACGATTCAGGAACGGGCCATGTGGATTTTCATCTGGGGCACGGCCGCGACCCTCGTCTGCATGGCCCTCAACCGGTTCTCCACCGCCAAACAGCGGGAGCAAATCGACGAGTTTTTCGAGACCATGCACACACCGGTGGATTTTGACAAAGAGATTGGCGATAGCACAGACCACGCCCAAGCCAAGCTGGTCGGCGTCAGCACCTTGTTCATGGCGGCAGCCGCATCATTCCTGCTGTTCTTGCCCAATGATTGGACGGGGCGGCTCTGGATCGCCGGTATCGTCCTCTCCATCGCCGCCATCGGCATGGCCCTCTTGCTCTATGCCAAGCGGCACCGTCCACCCGAGGAACCGCCGGAAAGCATTCTTGAGGAACTCCAGCCGGAGACCCCGCTGGCAGCCGAAACCGCCACAAAATCCGAATAACCCTTCACTATGAAAACATCCGACATGAAAAACTCCGTCGAGTCCTTCCTCGCCGACATGACCGTGGAACAGAAAGTCGGGCAGATGCTCTGCCTCGGCTTATCCGGCCCGTATCCGCACCCGGACATCCTCGAAGCGATCGGAAAATACAACCCGGCAGGGTTTCGCGTCACGCCCTACATGCGGAAGTTCAAGCGCTACTTCGGGCCCGACCATCCGGCCACGGCGCGGGTCGTGCGCCCCCCGGAGCCTCTGGAACGCGAATACGGCAGTTCGCTGAGGGGCCCCGGCGTGACGGCCGGCCGCTATGCCGAGGTTCTGAACACGCTGCGCCGCCGCTCTCTCGAAACCGGCGCGGGCATCCCGCTGTATTTCGCCTTGGATTACGAGGGCAACCAAAGTTTCGACTTCAACGACCCGGACATGGCGCTCTTTCCGGCGGCGATGGGTCTGGCCGCCTCGGGCGATCCGGCCCTCTGTCAACGCGTTGCCCGCACCATCGGCGAGCAGTTGCGCACCGTCGGCATCAACTGGCTGCACTCGCCCGTGCTCGACGTAAACACCGCCCCCTTGAACCCCGAGATCGGAACGCGCAGCTATTCCCCGCTGCCCGACGAGGTGGCGCGCTACGCCTCAGCCTCCCTCGCCGGTTTCGACGAGGCGGGCGTCATCGCCACGGGCAAGCACTTCCCCGGCCGCGGGCACTCCGTGATGGACGTACACTTCGGCATGGCCACGATTGAGGAATCCCGCGAGCGGATGTCGGAGATCCACCTTGCGCCCTACAGGGCATTGATCGCCGCCGGTCTGCCCGCCATCATGCTGGCCCACTCCGTCTTCCCCGGCATCGATCCGGAATCCGAGATCGCCACCCTCTCGAAGGCCGTCATCCACGATGTCCTTCGCGGCGAACTGGGCTTCGACGGCGTCATCATGACGGACTCCTTCACCATGGGCGGTCTTGTCGCCAAGTACGAGGTGGCCGAGGCCGCCATCCGCTGCATCGTGCATGGAGTCGACCTGATCCTTCTGAAGGATGAAAACGCTCTCCGCGGCGAAGTTTTCGAGGGGCTGCTCGGGGCCGTCCGCTCGGGCCGCATCAGTGAGGAACGCCTCAACGAAGCCGTGCGGCACGTGCTCACGGCCAAGGATCGCGCCGGTCTCTTCGCGGGCGACAACGGAATGGTCGACCCCGACACCGTCGAGGCGAAGCTCCGCGCCCCGGAAGCCGCCGCCGTGGAGAAGGAGGCGGCCGAACGTTCCATCACCATCCTGCGCGATGGCAAAGGGCTTTTGCCTCTCCCCCGCGACGCCAAGGTGCTCGTCGCCGAGGAGGTCTCCATGATCCACAAGCGCTTGAACAACCACCGGGCTTACGCCGGCGCACTCTACCACGGCCTCCTCGAAGCCGGTTATGACGCATGGGGCACCGACTTTGAGACGAACGATTCCTTCGAGAAGATTTGGCCGCTCATCTGTGATCGCGCCAAGGAGGCCGACATCATTGTCCACACCGGTTTCTTTGAGCGGGGCGGTGAGATCGAGAAGGCCTACCACAAACGCTTCCTTGAATTGGGCAAGCCGACCGTCTTCGTGACGAACTGCCCCTACGAAACCGTCGTCGATGCGGCCATGGAAACCGTCGTCGTGACCTTCAGCCCGATCGCGTCCAGTCTGCGCGCGGCCGCCCGCGTCCTCACCGGCGAAGCCCCGGCCACCGCAAAACTGAACTTCGATCCGGGCAAGACCTATTGAGACAGAGCTGTAGGACCTTGGCATACCGGTGGTTCATCCCCCGGTATCTGCGGCCCTGCGGCAAATGCCAGATGAAGAAACACCTCCTTTTCCTGAGTTTTCTTACCTTTCTTGGTTGCGGCGGCCCGATGGAGGAGGCCGCCGAGTCCAGCCCGCGGGTCTCCCTCCTCTCCGGGACGGGTGAACTGCTGCCTTATAGTGACCGGGGCGACCGCCTGCCCGACTTTTCCCAAGTGGGCTACCGCGCCGGCGATGCGGACTACTACCCGCACTGGCGGGAACTGCCGGAGATTCGCGTCTATGCTGAAGGAGAGGGAGATGCCTCGCGTATCCAGGCGGCCATCGATCAAGCCGCCAGCCTCCCCCTCAATGAGGATGGCTACCGTGCCCTTGTGCTTCTCGCGGGCGCGGAATTCCGGTTGGAAGAGACCGTGCACCTGCACAGCTCGGGCATCGTGTTGGCGGGCCTCATCGAGGAAGGGCGGCTGCCGCGACTTGTCTTAGAGCCCATCGAGGGTGCGACCGCTGTTTGGGTGCAAGGGGACGGTCTTCCGGAGATGGACCTCACGCGCGCCACCACCCTGACCGTCGATTACTTGCCTTCGGGGACAAGCGTTCTGCCCGTGGCCGACGCTTCCGCCTTCCAACCCGGCGACCGCATCATCGTCGAGCACGCCTTCAACGCCCGCTGGGTCAGCGCCCTCGGCATGGACCGAATTCCGCCCCGCTGGCGAACCGATGCCGACGGCACCCGCCGTGATGGCACCGTGCAGTGGGACCCCGCCACGTTCGTCTACCCTTATCGCCGGATCGTGGAGGTGGTGGAAGAGAACCAGCTCATCCTCGACATCCCCCTGCCCAAGCCCCTCATTGCCGAATTCGGCGAGACAACTATCGCCCCTTACACCTACCCCGGGCAAATCCGGAATGTCGGCGTTCGCGACCTCGAGATCGTCTCCGTCTTTGATCGCAGTGTTCGGTCTACCCTTCCCCGCGATGAATCGAGCTTTTACTTCAGCGACGAAAACCACGGGGCATGGGGCATTCAAGTGAGCCGGGCCAAGCAGGGTTGGATACACAACATCACTGTCCGTCACTTTGTACGCGGCGCTGTGCATCTCACCCGGCACGCCGCGCGCTTCACCGTGTCGGGGTGCCGTTCGCTCGAACCCGTCGGGCGCCTCACCGGGGGCCGCCGCTATTCCTTCTACATCTCCGGTCAACTTCACCTCGTGAAGGACTGCTATTCCGAAGAAGGTCGTCACGATTTCGTCCTCAACAGTCGCGTTGCCGGACCCAACGTCTTCCTCAACTCCCGCGCCGTGAACGCCTTTTCCTCCAGTGAACCCCACCACCGTATGGCCTTCGGTCTCCTCTTTGACAACATCGAAGTCACGGGCCCCATCGCTTCCATCGGTGTCTTCAACCGCGGCAACAGCGGCACCGGCCACGGATGGGCGGGTGCCCAAGTGGTCCTCTGGAACACCTCCTCACCCGTTCTCATCGCGCAAAGTCCGCCGCTCTACGAAAATTTCCTCTTCGGCGTCGGCCGCCCCATCGACATGACAACGGAGGCAAACCGAGAGATCATCGATTCGCGCCTGATCTTCATCAACCGGCAGTCCGGCCGGAACTTCGCCTTCGACGGAGAAACCCCCGTCCTTGGGGACGGCCACATCGAGTCCCGTCACGGCCCCGTCACGCCCCCCAGCCTCTATGCGTTTCAGCGCGCCCGGCATCCGCGCACAGGCCAGTCCGAGTAGCGAACGCGAAAATCTTTCCGTATTTCAACGGTTGCCATAGACAGTTCTTCCACTGCGGAAAAATTTTTCCTTATTGTAGGCTCCTTCCATCGCCAACAGCCATGCTTCCTTACATGAAATCCAAAGCCGTTTTCATTGATGATCTCTTGGGCGAAATGAGCCTTGAGGAAAAGGTCGGCCAGCTCATGGTTCTGGGATTTTGCGGTCCTATTATTACCCCGGACATCATCGACCTTATCCGGAAATATCATGTCGGCGGGCTGCGCATCAGCCAGAAGTTCCGCTACATGTCGATAACGCACGACGTTAAGCCGGGCACCTTGCCGGATGAGAGCACGATGCGCTCCGTGTGCTTTCCCGAAGGCAATCATCGCGACTTCTCCGCTTTCAAGGCCCCGACTTCGGCCTCCGCCTACGAATACGCCAAGGTCCTGAACAAGTTGCGGGCGCTTTCCATGGATCGGAAACTGGGCATTCCGCTGCATTTCACAGTGGACCAAGAAGGGGCCGCCTGCGACGACATGCTCGGCGGCCAGCGCCTCTTCCCCCATCCCATGGGCATCGCCGCCTCCCGCGAACCGGAGTTGGCCTACAAGGTGGCCCTCGCCACGGGACGGCAGTTGAAGGCCGTCGGCGTGAACATGATCCACTCTCCGGTGCTCGATGTGAACACCAACCCGCGCAATCCGGAGATCGGTACGCGCTCGTATTCGGCGCGGACCGACGAGGTCATCCGCTTTGCCCGCGAAGCCATCCGCGGCTTCCTCGAGGCCGGTCTTGTTTGCACCGGGAAACACTTTCCCGGCCGCGGAGAATCGATATCAGACGCCCACTGGGAACTACCCGTGGTCGATCTTGACTACGAGACCCTCATGGACCAGCACATCCGCCCCTACAAGGAACTGATCGAGGCGGACCTCCCGGCGGTCATGACGGCCCACTCCCGCTACCCTGCCCTCGGTGTGAACGATATACCGGCCTCCACGAGCAAGCGGGTGATCACGGGGCTCTTGCGCGAAGAACTCGGCTTCGGGGGCCTCATCACCACGGACAACATGATGATGGGAGGTATTCTGCGGAAATACGAGATGGTCGAAGCCGTCATTGAAATCATCAATGCAGGCCACGACCTCGTCCTTTGCCGTGACGAAACGCCTCTGCGTTTACGGATTATCGAACGTGTTATGGAAGCCGTGAAGGATGGCCGCATTCCCGAAAGCCGCATCGATGAGTCGGTTCTTCGCGTCCTCGGCATGCGGTTCGATCAGGGCCTCTTCAACGGGGATGGCATCGTCGATCCGGTGGCCGCCCAGGAAATCATCGACGATCCCCAAGTCGTGGCGACCGTTGAGGAAGCCGCCCAGCTATCGACCACCGTGCTGCGCGACCGCGAGAGGCTGCTCCCGCTAAGGAAGGACCGGAAGGTCCTACTCGTTGAGCAAACCTTTCCCACCCACGAATTTTCCAACAACATGTACAGCCATCCCGGTCTGCTTTGGGAAGCCATGTGCAATCACTCCCAGTCAGTCGGTTGCGTGGAAATCGGATACGTCCCGAATGATCACGACAAGGCGCGCGTAAAACGCCGCATCGGAGAAGCCGATCTCCTTGTCATGACCAATTACTACTATCACAAAAACGCCAGCTCCAACTCCGATCTAGTCCGCGAGATCATGAAGAGCGGAAAGAAGATCATCGTTGTGGCCAACACCCCTTATGCCTTCGCCGCACCTGATGACTTTGGAACGGTCATCGTCTGTTACCAACCCGGAGGCCCGGAGCACATGGATGCCGTGGCGGACATTCTCTATGCCAAGCATTGATTCGACGCTCCCCCCAAGGGTTTGCCATGATCTCCGAAAACTCGCGCCCCGCCAACGGGCTTTTTGTCCTGTACTTATCCGCATGGGCCTTCTGTCTTTTCGGTGCCTCGTCACGGAGTTTTACGCGCGGCGCATCCCCGGAGATGAGATGGATGGACCGGGCGCCGGATTCCGCGTGCGCGAGGAGCTCCGCCTACCCTAGCCGCCACACATGACTGATATTCCCGCAATTAAAACAACAAGAAACTACCGAAATACTGTGGAAGCGGCGGTATGCCGCTTTATCAGCGGCTCAAAAAGCGGCGGGACGCCGCTTCCACTCTTGTTCGCGTCCAAATATTTCTGAAATTCTCAATAACTCCCGACATGCCCCCATTCAGTAAAGACACTCTCGTCGCCGTCGACTCCGACGGCTGCGCCTTCGACGCCATGAACGGCAAGCACTTCAATGTGTTTATTCCCGAAGCCGTGGCTGTCTTCGGTCTCGAAAAATACGGTGACCTCTACCCCGAGGCGGCGAAGACAGTGAATCTCTTTTCCGACCTGCGCGGCTGCAACCGCTTCCCCGCGCTTTATTGCAGCCTCATGCTCGCGCAAAAACGCCTTGGACAGCCCCTCGATATTCCCGATGTGGAACCGTATCGGGAGTTCCTTGCTTCCGGCTCCGGGCTTTCGCGTGATGCCCTCACCCGGTGGAACGAAACCCAACCCGCTCCCGTTCTGGAGAAGGTCATCGAATGGAATGACCGCGTGAACGCGCGTTTCAAGGACGATACGGCGGCGCACCGCGCTTTCGAGGGGGTCGCGGATACCCTCAGAGCAGCCGCTGCCTTTGCCGATGTCATGGTCTGTTCGGCTGCCTCACGGGCGACCTTGGTCGATGAGTGGGCCGCCGGCGGCCTCGACGGCTTCGTCACGCTGATCGCGGGACAGGAGAACGGCACCAAGTCGGAACAACTGCAATCAGCCGTCCGCGCCGGCGGGTTCGATCCGGCAAAGGTTCTCATGATCGGCGACGCTCCGGGCGACCACGCCGCCGCCCAAGCCGCGGGGGCATGGTTCTACCCCATTGTTCCGGGCGACGAAGAGCACGCCTGGCAGGTCTGTCGGCATGCAGTCTTGCCCGCCTTCCGCAGGGGCGCTTACACTAGGGAAATGGAAGCGGTCTACCTTGAGCAGTTCCACCGCAACCTTCCCCCCTGCGAGGTCCAACCACCCAGTTAGGGGGGAAATAGCCGGACCGCATCCATCTTTTTGCGAAGCCACCCCGTAGCCGCGCTTGCAAAAGCGTGGACCGCCGAAGCCCCCGCCCTCACGAACATGGCCAAACCCCTTATGTGAACAAATTTTTATGTTTGACACAATCAAACATGCAAGAAAACATCATGCCAAAAACCGTCATCATCCATGCCCTCCACCATCGGCAAAGTTCTCCGGCAACACCGCACAACCAAGGGCCTCAGCATGCGCAAAGCGGCCGCCCTTGCCGACCTCGACCAAGCGGTCCTCAGCCGCATTGAGAACGGCCACCGCCTGCCCACCGATGCGCAGCTGGCCGCCCTCGCCCCCGTTTACGGGCAGGATCTCGACCGCCTCAACGCCCTCACCGCTTATTCCGAGTTCAAGGAAAAGCACGGAAGCGCCCCCTACTACGCCGAATGCGTCAACCTCCTCCACGAAGACGCCGCCGCCTACCACACCTCCCCCCGCCGGAACGAAGGCGGGGCGGGCGCCCCTTCGGGCGTGTGAATAACCCTGTCAATCG
>SKLD01000300.1 GCA_007123395.1 Opitutales bacterium | reverse complement strand
TGTTGAAGGCGTCCGTGCGGATGGAGAGGTACTCCGTCGTATCGATGAACACCTCGCTGTCGCCGCGGCCCACGGGAAAGTCGCGGAAGTTTGTGAAGTTCTGCCGGTTGTAGGCGATTTCCACACCGGCGCGGCCGTCCGCCAGAATCTGCTCTAGCCGGACATCGACGGCGTCAAAACTCTGCGTTCGGAAGTCAAGCTCCCCCGACATCAGGTGCCGGTAGAAGTCGAAGACATTGCGGTCCATCAGACGGGTGCGGAAGAACCCGGCACGCTCGCGGTTGCGGTCGCCCGAGCCCCGCAGAAAGCCACCCGGACCTTGAACACCCGCCGGAATGACCCCCTGCTGCCCCTGTACGGCAGCGAGATCGCCCGTAAGCCCGAGGCCGGGCACGTTCGACGCCGGATCGGCGAAGACAAGGGCCCAGTTGCGGAAGAGGGGAAAGCCTTGGATGACGTTGGTGTTCGGGATGACATTGCCCTGCCCGCCCTGCCAGCCGCCCTCGTCGTAGATACGCCCGAGGGCCCCATGGGCGCGCCATTTGGGCGATGCCCACGGCTGGTCCGTGCGGGGGTCCAACCCGTCGTCAAACCACGATTGCACGCTGAAGACCGGGGGCAGCATGTTGGGTGGCACGCCCTCGACGCTCCCGATCTCCGCGTTGGCGCGCACGGTCGTGCGTCCGAGGAACGCACCCGCTTGGCTGTCCCGCAAGTTCCAGCGCAGCGCGCCGTAAAGTCGGCGGTCTTTATTGTAGGCCGGCTTCTGGCGGAACTCCTCGTTCTCGGCCATGGCGTCGAGTCGCACCGCTAAGCGGTCCTTGAAGATCTCTTTGTTCCAGTGCAGTTCACCGCGCTGCGTGCCATGTTTTCCGTAGCGGTAGACGAGGCGGGTATCGTCGCGGAAGTTCGCTTGGCGCAGGGAAACGTCGATGACGCCGCCGGGCGCGCCGATGCCGGCGAGAATGGCGTTGGGACCCCGGCTCATCGTCACCGTCGTGAAGTTGTAGCTGTCCGCCGGAATGACCGAGGGAAAGAAATCCCGTGTGCGGGTGGCGCTCGCCAAAGCGCGGACCCGGTTCACCCCGGAAGGATCCGCCCGCACATCATCCGAAGTCTCTCCGGCAAACCCGCCGAAGTTCCCCTGCATGCCGCCGCCCTCGGTCGAGGTCGTGTAGGTGAGGATGTCCTCGATCCGCGTCGCGTCGATGTCCCGCACGAAATCCTCCGTGTAGACCGAGACGGCCGCACCCACCTCGTTCAATTGCGTGTTCAGGCGCGTTCCCGCAAGCGTGCTCGTTGCACGGTAGCCCGACTGCGCGGCGGATTCGACAACGAACGGACTCAGCTCGAAGATATCTTCGTCTTCAGCCGCAGCCGGATTCGGCTGCTGCGCGTGGACTACGGAAACGGCGAGCAGGCAGCCGGCTGTGAGGATTGGAGTGAATTTCATGATGGAGTTGGATTGAGGTGATCAGTGAACTCTTAGAACGGACCCATTATACGCTTCCGGTTGCCCGCTTTGCTCACACATTTGTTCCATTCACACCGGAATTGCGTCCCAAATCCGCGCACGCCCCGCCGGACCGCCGAAACCGGATGCCGCGCCTTCCCATGCCGAGGAGCTTGCCCCGGCCCCCGGCGGCAGTTGCTGCCAAAGGATTTGTTCCAGAGAGCCCTGAAATTCGTCCCGCTGCTGTTGGAAATTCACGTCTCCGCACCGATGTCCAACGCCTTCTTCGAACAACCGATCCTGAATTCGCCCTACGCCTATCCCTCCCGCCACTGGGAGCTGGACCGGGACGGACAGCCGACGCAGAAGATCGACGGAGGCGCGGCTACGTAGCGAATCTGCCCCGCAGATTCGACGGGGGACGGGCGGTATCGCCGTGGACCGGTTTCTTCCGCCGGGCCGCCGGGCATGGCCGGGGGATCGACGGAGGCGCGGCTCCGTCGCTACGTAGCGAATCTGCCACGCAGATTCGACGGGGGACGGCAGACCTTGTTCCGTTTGCGTTTGACCACCACCTGCTTTTCTGGAAATCTGGATTTATGAAAACCACCCTTGATTTGCCGGACCCGCTCATGCGGCGGGTGAAGATCCGCGCGGCCTCGGAGGGGCGCAAGCTCACCGACCTCATGGCGGAGCTGATCGAAACCGGGCTGGCGCAGACCCGCCCGCCGACGCTGCCCGAGGGAGAGGACCCTTTTGAAATCGACCCGGAGACGGGCTTTGCACAGGCGCGCCAACTGAACACGCCGGGTTTTGTGCCGCCCACGGCCGAAGAAGTGCAGGCCCTCATTGATCGAGCCGAGGAAGAGGAGGACCTGCACCGTGCCGGGCTACTTCCTTGATAGCAGCGTGTGGGTGGCCTTCTATTTTCCGGCGCACCCGCACTGTGCGGCGGCGGAAGTCTTTCTGGAGGAGCGTACGCCCCGCCAACCGGCTTGGCTGGCGCGTGCCGTGGAGATATCCGTCCTGCGCCTGCTGAGCACGGAAGCCGTGGCCCGCGCCTATCGGCTTCCGTCGTTGAGCAACGCCCAAGCCTCCCAGGTGTTGACCAATTGGCGGGCCAACCCCCGCGTGCGCTGCCTCGACACCGAGCCCGAGGGCACGCGCGAACTCTGGCTCCGGCTCGCCGACGCTCCCGCTCCCTCCCCGAAGCTGTGGATGGACGCCTACC
>SKLD01000453.1 GCA_007123395.1 Opitutales bacterium | reverse complement strand
GGACAGGTTCCGCGGAGCGCAGCGACGACATGGCGCAGACCATGTCCGTGCGCCGGCCCGGCCCGGAGAGGGGACATTCCTGTCCCCGGCAGCGGCAGCGCGGTCTTGCCCAACGCACACGGACAGGTTCCGCGGAGGAGCGCCCTCCAACGCCTGTCGGACGAATCCACCCCCGTTTTCCGAAGGCGGCCGGGAATGGCCGGTGTAGTCGGATGGCTTTTTGTTTTTGGTCGACTCGCCGGACGGGGCGCGCCTTCTTGGTGGGTTTTCCACGGCGGGCTCGGAACCGCCGCAGACCTATGAGTTTCTTGAATTTGCAGGACAAGCGGTTCGTTGTCTTCGGGCTCGGCAACCGCAAGAGTGTGGCATGGGCCGCCGGGCAGACGCTCGAGGCGGAGGGCGCGCGGGTGCTCTACAGCGTGCGTTCGCCGGAGCGCCAGAAGCAGCTCGCCAAGCTTCTCGGCGACCGCCCGTCGTTCTGTTGCGACGTGGAGGACGCGGCGGACATCGCACAGGCGGCGGAGACGGCGCGGGAGCATTTCGGCACGGTCGACGGCATCGTCTTCTCCATCGCCTTTGCCAACTACAGCGAGGGCTTCCGGCCCTTCCATGAAACAGTGCGGGCCGACTTTCTGCAGGCCACGCAGATCTCCGCCTTCTCGCTCGTGGAGATCGCCCGCGCCTTCAAGCCTATCCTCGATCCCGCCGCCTCTGTCGTTGCCATCGGCATCTCCTCTTACGTCACGGCCGCGAACTACGGCTACATGTCGCCCATCAAGTCCGCCCTTGAGGGCTGTGTGCGTTTTCTCGCCAAGTCGTTCAGCGCCGATTCGGAGGTGCGCTTCAATACGGTCAACGCCGGCCCGCTCAAGACGAAGAGTTCCGCCGGCATCCCCGGCTACCTCGAGAACTACCTCTTCGCCGAAAAGCTCACCTTGCGCAAACGCGCCCTCGAGACGCGGGAGGTCGCCGACACCGTCGCCTTTCTCCTCAGCCCGCGCAGCAGCGGCATCAACGCCCAAGGCATCGTGGTCAACGCCGGGATGGACTGGAACTACTTCGACGAAGACGTCGTGCAGCGCGCGATGCGCCCGTGAAGGCGGGAGACACTGACATGCGATTCCGTTCTGTCTCCATCGAATCGATGGCCTACGTCATCCCGCCCGAGCGGGTGACCTCCGCTGACATCGAGGCCCGCCTTGCCCCGCTCTATGAGCGCCTGCGCCTGCCCGAGGGCCGCCTCGAACTCATGACCGGCATCCGCGCGCGCCACTTCTGGCCGCAGCCGATCCGTCCTTCCGAGGCCTCTGCCGAAGCGGGCACCAAAGCCCTCGCCGCAAGCGCCTTCGACGCCGGCGACATCGATTTGCTCGTGCATTGCGGCGTCTGCCGCGACCGCCTCGAACCCGCCACCGCCGCCTACGTACACGGTCTCCTCGGCCTCGGCCCCGCCGTGCAGATCGCCGATGTCTCCAACGCCTGCCTCGGCTTCCTCAACGGGCTCGTCCTCGCGGGCGGGCTCATCGAATCGGGCCAGATCCGCCGCGCCCTCCTTGTCTCCGGCGAAGACGGACGCCCCCTCCTCGAGCACACCATCCGCTCCCTCCTCGAAGGCGAGCACACGCGCAAATCCGTCAAACCCTACTTCGCCAACCTCACCATTGGTGCGGGGGCCGTCGCCGCCGTTCTCTGCCATCGCGACGAAATCGCCCGCGGGCGCGACTCCCTCGCCCTTCTCGGCGGCACCGGCCGCACCGACTCCGCCGCTAACAAGCTCTGCGAAGGCGACAGCGCCGGAACCGGCGGGCTCGCCATGCTCACCGAGGCCGAAGCGCTGCTCGACGCCGGCATCGCTCTCGCCGGAAGCACATGGAACGACTTCCTCCCCGCCCTCGGCTGGACCGCCGCCACCCCGTCGCGCGTCGTCTGCCACCAAGTCGGCCGCGCGCACCAGCGCCGCCTCCTCGAAGCCCTCGGCATCGACCCCGCCAAAGACTTCATCACCTATCCCGAAATGGGTAACGTCGGCTCCGTTTCCCTGCCCCTCACCCTCGCCCGCGCCGTCGAGGAAAACGCCCTCGCCCCCGGCCAGACCGCCGCCCTCCTCGGCATCGGCAGCGGCCTCAGTTGCCTCATGCTCGGCGTGGAAAGGCAGGTGGCCCGGTGAGCACCGACAACCTCCCCGCCGAGGTCCGCGCCCTCTATCCCTTCGCCTCCCGCCAGCGCGAAACCCCCGCCGGCGCGCGCCAGCACTACATCGACGAGGGGGCGGGCCGCCCCGTCCTCATGCTCCACGGCAACCCCACGTGGTCCTTCTTCTACCGCGAACTCGTCAAGGCCTTGCGCCCCACGCACCGCTGCATCGCGCCCGACCACCTCGGCATGGGCCTCTCCGAAGCCCCGCCGCCGGAGAAATTCGGATACACCCTCGCCGCCCACATCGACACCGCCGAGGGGCTCGTGCGCGCCCTCGGCCTCGCGGAGTTTGACCTCGTCGTGCACGACTGGGGCGGGGCCATCGGCATGGGCCTCGCCGAACGCATGCCCGCCCGCGTCGGTCGTATCGTCGTCATGAATACAGCCGCTTTCCGCTCGCCGCGTATCCCCTTCCGTATCCGCGTGTGCCGCTGGCCCGTCCTCGGTGCCTTCCTCACCCGCTCCCTAAACGGCTTCGTGCGCGCCGCCCTGCG
>SKLD01000272.1 GCA_007123395.1 Opitutales bacterium | reverse complement strand
GCCGCATGTCTTTTTCATTTTCACTGGAGGAGATTCTGGAGATTGTGCCGTATGCATCCGTATCCGGCGGAGGCGGAGGTCCCTACACGGGGCTCTCCTCGCTGGCTGAGGCGGGCGAAGCGGACATCTCTTTCCTCGCCAATCCGCGCAACGGCCGTCGGCTCGACGACACACGGGCGGGAGTGGTTTTCGTGCCGGAAAAACTGGAGGTACAACCTCCGCCGGGCCGGGTCTACGTGCGCATGGCGAATCCCTCGCTCGGTTTGGCCTTGGTAGCCGAGCGCATGGAACGTTCGCTTGATCCGAAGCCGCCGCCCGGGGTGCATCCGTCCGCCGTCGTCGATCCTTCGGCGGCGGTGGACCCGTCGGCGTATGTCGGTCCTCTTTGCGTGATTGAGGCGGGCGCGCGCGTTGATGCCGGGGCTGTCCTCACCGCGCAAGTGTATCTCGGGCGGGAATCCGCCGTCGGGGAGGATACGCGCATGCATGCCCAAGCGGTTCTCCACCGCTACTGCACCTTGGGCCGGCGGTGCGTCATCCACAGTGGAGCCGTCATCGGATCGGACGGATTCGGTTTTGAGACGGAGGATGGGCGGCACCGCAAAGTCCCGCAAATCGGCCGGGTCGTTGTGTGCGACGATGTGGAGATCGGCGCGAACAGCGCGATCGACCGCGCCCGCTTCGCGGAGACGATTATCGGACGCGGCACCAAAATCGACAATCTCGTGCAGATCGGTCACAACGTAACCATCGGTGAGCACTGTTTTCTTTGCGCGGGGGTGGGGATCTCCGGCAGCGTGAAGATCGGCAACTATGTTGTTTTGGCGGGTCAGGTAGGCACGGTCGGCCACCTTGAGATCGGTGATTTTTCGCAAGTCGGCGGACAGGCGGGCGTGAGCAAGAGCCTGCCGCCGAAGAGCCTCGTCACGGGCACTCCGGCGACGGATTTGAAACAGCAGCGGCGCTTGGAAGCCATGATCCGCCGCTTGCCGCATCTCTTCAAGAAAGTGGACGCACTTGAAGCGCAACTCGCGGGGGAATAGCGTTGCGTGGAGGCGGTGCCCGTCCATGCTGCCTCGAAGTGCCCGCGAAGCGGAGTCGCCGCGACGCGGTCCCAACCGAGGATCGACATATGCAAATTGGGCAGATGCAAGTACTGATGGGCAGCGCGAATCCCGAACTCGCGCGCGCCATCTGCGACTTTATCGGGATCGCGCCGTGCCACGTCACGCTCAAGCGTTTCCCCGACCAGGAGGTCTTCGTCAAGATCGACGAGAACATCCGCGGCAAGGACGTCTTCATCGTTCAGCCCACTTGCCCGCCTGCGAACGACAATCTGATGGAGTTGCTCATCATGATCGATGCCGCGCGGCGGGCCTCCGCCCAGCGCATCACTGCCGTCCTCCCGTTCTACGGTTACGCCCGGCAGGACCGCAAAGACCAGCCGCGTGTGCCAATCACGGCCAAGCTCGTCGCCAACCTCATCACTACGGCGGGGGCCAACCGTATCCTCACCATGGACCTGCATGCCCCGCAGATTCAGGGCTTCTTCGACATCCCCGTCGACCACCTCTACGCCTCCACGGTCTTCTTTGACTACCTGAAGAAATTTCGCGACGAGAAGCTCGTCATTATCTCACCCGATGTCGGCGGCATCAAAATGGTCAACGCCTACGCCGACATGCTGGGCACGGAGTTCGGCTTCGTCGCCAAGCGGCGCAAAGACGCCGCCCATGTCGAAGCCTTCAGCATGGTGGGCGACGTCAAAGGCAAGTCCGTCCTTCTTGTTGACGACCTCACCGAATCGGCCGGAACGCTCGCGGCGGCGGCGGAAATCCTGCGCAAAAACGGAGCCACGAGAATCCGCGCCGCCGTCAGCCACGCTGTCTTGAACGAAGCCGGCTATGAACGCCTTAAGACTGGGTTTATCGACGAGCTCATCACCACCAATTCGACACCGATCGATTGTCGCGGCTTGCCCATCACTGTCTTGAGCGTCGCGCCGATTCTCGGTGAGGCCATGCTGCGCATCAACAACCACCAGAGCGTCACAAGCCTCTTCAAAATCAAGGGGTTTTGACGTCTTGCACACGGACGGTCGTCCAACGAATGAACGGTGCCGTACAATATACCGCCGAGTAGAGTGGAAGCGGCATCCTGCCGCTTTCCCGGCGCATCGAACAGCGACGGAGTGCCGCTTCTGCGTCGACCGCGGCCGAAGGACTCTGATCTTTCCTACGCTCGTGACTTTGCCAAAATGCATGCCCGCAGTGAGATGAACCCCTGCCTTTTCCCTTCATGATCCTTGCCATCGAGAGCAGTTGCGACGAGTCGGCTCTCGCCCTCTTCGATCCCGCCTTGGGCATGGCGGGCGAGTGGGTCCACTCCCAGATCGCGCGCCACCGTGCCTACGGCGGGGTTGTGCCCGACATCGCCGGCCGCGAACACCTCGCCCACTTCCCCGCGCTCCTCGACCATGTGCGCGATTGCCTCGGCGGCGGCACGCCCGCGCGCATCGCCGTTACCGTTGGACCCGGGCTCGCCGGGTGCCTCGCTCTTGGCGTGGCCCTGGCCCGCGCCCTTGCGCAGGTTTTCGGGTGTCCGGTCGCAGGCGTCAATCACCTGCGCGGGCACGTCTTTTCGCCCTTTATCGCGGCCCACGCCCGAAACCCCGCCGGGTTCGACGCATGGCTTGCCGCCCGCTTACCCCACCTCGGTCTCGTTGTCTCCGGAGGCAACACTCTCCTTGTGCGCATCGCCGCCGACCGCTCCCTCACCGTTCTCGCCCGCACTGTCGACGACGCCGCCGGCGAGGCCCTCGACAAAGGTGCCAAGCTCCTCGGGCTCGCCTATCCGGGCGGCCCGCTCATTGAGGCCCGCGCGCGCGGCGGCAATTCCGCCGCCTTCGCCTTTCCCCGCCCCTCGCGCCGCACGGCGGACGAGCGCTTTTCCTTCTCTGGATTGAAAACGAGCCTGCGCTACCAAATCGAAAAGTTCGACGATTCCGCCCTCGACGCCGCCATGGCCGACATATGCGCCAGCTACCAGCAGGCCGTCGTCGACGCCCTCGTTATCAAGACCGACCAACGCCTGCGCGCGGAAAACGGAGGTTACCGCAGCCTCGGCCTCTCCGGTGGCGTCGCCAACAACGCCGCCCTCCGCACCGCCTTCGCCGCCCTCGCCGAAAAGCACCGACTTCCCCTCCACGTCGCCCAACCCCGACACACCGGTGACAACGCCGGTATGATCGCCTTCGCCGCTCACGCCGATCCCGCCGGCCTCGTCCCCCCCGATTCCTCCGGCCGCCTCGCCTTCGCCCCGGCCATGGGGTTGTGAGACGCCGTTCTCCTTTGCGCGCTCCTCCGGCGAAACGGTGTGCCGGGCGGCCTTCAAGGCTCCCTGGCGCGCGGGACGAATGGATCTGCTGGCCCGCCGGAGACGGCGATAGGAACGTCGGCGTCAGCCGATGGCCCCTGCGCTTTCACCCACTCGAACCTTCGCGGAAGAACCGCCACGTAGCGACTGAGCCCCGCCTCCGTCGACCCCCGCGCAAAACCGGTTGGCCCAAACAAGTGGAGGATTCGCGGCGTCCCTGCATTGGCGGGGTGCGGAGCAAAGCTCTCGCACCTACTGTTGCGTGCCCGGTCGATGGGAGCGGCGTCAGCCAATTCCATAAGATCCCGCCCATTCGAAAGCGCCGAAACCGTCACCTGCGACAGACTCGGCGACATTACGCAGCGGGAGCGCTTCGGGCAGACCCGTTACATCGGCAGACCGTCCTTGATTTCGGGCCCCCGGCGGGTCTTGAATGCCTGAATGGAACGGAAACATTTCACTCTCGCCGGTTCGTCGCTCACCGGCTCTTTTGTCGGCAACGGTTTGGTCGCGGTCTTCCGCAGAAGCGGACCGAACCGGATCGAGGTGGGATGTTTTGTCGTGGACGGCTTCTGCTTGGGCGTGAGGGATGCTTGGCACGAGGAGATTGGGGAGACCGGGCTTGGCAAAATAAAAGAAAGGCTCTTCGACAACGACTGCGTGGAAAGAGACGGCTCATGGGGGCGAAAGTTGGTGGAGGGGGCGGTCGATTACGCCCGTCGGCTGGGATTCAAACCCCACCGCGATTACAGGAAGGCGGCGCGTGTGTTCGGCGGGGTTTCGGCGGCGGACTGCGGCGACGAATTTACTTTCGGCCGCGACGGCAAGCCCCTCTACATCGCTTCGGAAGAGGATTCTCCCGAGACGGTCAGGAAAACCATCAGCCATCTCCAGGTTCGTTGCGGCGAGGGCAATTTCGATTACTTGGTTCCGGCGTTCCACGAAGACACGTTGACCGGTCAGGTGGACGATTTCCTGCGGGCCGCTGAAGGCGGCCGCGTTGATACGGCTGAAGCCGGTTTGCAGGAGTTGCTCAAGCAAAATCCCGACGCCGGCATTGTGCATTACGGCCTTGGGGTGGCAGCGGCTTTGCGTGGCGACAACGATTCCGCTCTGGCCCGTTTCGACGAAGCCGTCCGGCTGAGTCCGGACATAGCCGAGGCATGGTACAACAAAGGGGTCGCTCATAAGAACCGGGCCGAAATTGTGCCGATGGCTCTCGCCTTTCAGGCCGCCGTGAAATGGGCCGAACCGGGGGACAGTCTCGTTGAACCGGCGCAGAAAATGATCGGACTGGTGGAAGAGATTGCGCGGAAGGACTACGGGCTCGACTTGAAGACTTACCTCAAGGCGGGAACCCGCTTCGACCAGGGTTTCGAAAAGATGCAGGAAGGCCGATGGGAGGAGGCTTTGGCCGATTTCGAGGAGTCGGCGCGGATCAATCCCCGCAGCCACCAGAGCCTCGGGAACGCCGGGACCTGCCTCATCCAATTGGGGCGTATTAGGGAGGCGCGCGAGTCGCTTCGGAAGGCGCTGCGGATTGACCCGGATTACCATCCAGCGAAACGCAATCTGAAACTCCTCGAAGGCGTCGATGAGAACAATCCGCCGAAACCGAGTCGACTGTTGGAGATCTACAATAGTGGATTCTCCACGCGGTGAACCACCGGTGGCCGGAGCCGTGGAGACGGCACCATTAGGTCATCGGGACTGAATACGTTTCGATTTCCGGATCAAGAGCCCCGCATGAGATCGCTCGGCATGTGTCGGCGAAGGAATTCCTCCAGCGCGGTATAGACTTCCACCCGGTTATCCTCGTCGATGATACCGTGTCCCTCGTTGCGCAGGAAGACCCGTTCCAGTTCGACCCGGCTGCGTTGCAGGGCACGGGAAAACTCGAAAGCCTGGTTGATCCGCGCCTGGCCATCCCGGTAGCCGTGGAAGAGGAAAACCGGCCCTTTGATCTTGTCCGTGTGAAACTGCGGCGAAACAGCCCGCAATTCGGTCCGGTCGGTCTCGGGATCGCCCACCCAATCCACCCAGAACTCGTGCGCCAGATCGATGCCATAGTGGGCGTAGTCACTGATCTGCCGCGTGAGGTCGAACACACCCACGAAGGAAATGCCCACGCGGAAGAGATCGGGCGTGCTGACCATTGCCTGCATGGCGGCGTAACCACCGTAGCTGCCTCCAAAGATACCGATTCGCGCGGGATCCGCGTAACCATTCGCGATGGCCCATTCCGCGGCATCCGTGAGGTCGTCCTGCATCGCCCGCCCCATCTGGCGCTTTCCCTTTTCGATGAAGCTCATCCCGTAGCCACCCGACCCGCGGAAGTTGACCTGCAACACGGCGTAGCCGCGATCGGCGAGAAACTGCACCTCGGGGTCGAAACGCCACGAGTCCCGCAAGCCAAAAGGTCCCCCGTGCACGCGGAGAATGAGGGGATGCGGCCCTTCCCCGGGAACCGCCTGGGGCAGCGTGAGGTAACCGTGCAGCGGCACACCATCGCGGGCCGCGAAGGAAATCGGACGGGGCCGACTGAAGGTGTGGGGCACCAGCCATGGAGCAGGATTCACCACCTCTTCGAGTCGCCGTTGGTCAAGGTCGAGAAAGTAGCGCAGGGTGGGAAAATCACTCGACGTTGACGCAATGAGGAAACGCCGCCGATCGCGGTCGAAGCCGAAAACCCGGTTGACCGTGTCGGGGAGCAAGCGGTTCACCAGCTCCATCACCCGGTTGATTCCAGGATCGGTAAAGGTCCACTCGCCGCGGCCATAACTGATGCGGTAGCCGATCAGCTCCCGCGTGAAGGGGTCGATGCCCACATCCACGATATCCGCCGTCGGGTGTTCATGGATCACTTCCGTTGCAAAACTCTCAAGGTCCATCGCGACGATGGCCACGCGATCGCTGTAGGATTGGCTCAGGAAATACAAGGTCCGGCGGTCTTTGGAAAAGAACGGGCTCTCAAAGAAGACCTGGAAAGGGACCGGATGCGGGCCGAGGTTGATCGGTATCTCGCGCGTTTGCTCGCCGTCTTCGACGAGGAACAGCCGATGCGAAAGGGGGCCCTGCAGATCGCGTTCATCCGGTTCGCCCATTGTATTCCGCCGCACAACGGGAAGGCAACGGGCGAGAGCAACCTCCCCCTGTTGATCCGTCCACCAGCGCACGGCAAAGTGTCGGTCCGTCGCCACACGTTCCGTCTCTGCCGTGTGGATGTTGACCCGGTAGATTGCCCGCCCCGTGGCCGTTTCCGATTCTCGCCGCGCATCCCGCCGGTGCAGGCCATGGGAGCCGGCCTTGAAGAGGGCGTGATCCGCATCGGAGGGAAGCGCGTCCAATCGCCTCGCACCGCCGAGAAAGCTGTTGGGTGACCGTCCCCGCTGAGCCCGATCCCATGTTGGAACAAGTTCGACAAGGTCGCTCCCGTCGGCATTCACCGCCCTCCACCCGCCTCCGCCAAAGACAAAACGATCGCCAATCCAAGCGCGGCCGAAGAGGTATCCGAGGAGCAAACGGTTGTCGGAGGTGAAGGCTATGTCGCGGACAAGATCGTTTCGTCCATCACTAAGGATCGTTGGTTCGCCTTTATCGATGTCCAAGGTAAACGTGACCAATCGCCACCCGTCCCGGCGCACGGACTCCCAACGTTGCCCTGCCAGATACCGCCCGTCAGGAGAAAGCAGGAGAGACGTGTGGTCGGTGTTGCGAAGGAGGTCTTCCAGCGGAATGAACTCTCCGTGGGCCCTATCGCCTGGCGAGATAATGCCTATGCAGAGAACCAGGCTGATCCAGATACCTCTTTTCATTTCATGAATTCGTCCTGCCAAATGCGCAAAGGTCAAGTAAATGTGGGCCAAGGTGGGCGGCATGAGCAAGGAAATGGAGTCGAACGGTTGCGCGGTGACCTCGCTTGACTTTCCGTTCGCTCCGTTGTTATGCATTGCAGAAGGGAAAATTTTCCAGGGGAGGCCCCTTGGGAGAATCGGAAATCAACCCACAAAGGAGGAAACAATGGAATACCGTCCCCTCGGACGCAGCAGTCTGCAAGTCTCGGCGCTTTGCCTGGGTACTATGAACTTCGGTCGGGGAACCAGTGAATCGGATTCCATTGAAATCGTCCACCGCGCCTTGGACGCGGGCATCAACTTCATCGATACCGCCAACAAATACAGCAACGGGGTGTCAGAAGAATTCGTTGCCAAAGCCTTGGCCGACGGCAAGCGGGACCGGGCCGTCCTCGCCACCAAAGTGGGCAGCCCCATGGGGAAAGGCGTTAACGACCAAGGCTGCTCCCGCTTCCATGTCATACGGCAGGTCGAGGACAGCTTGCGGCGGCTGCAAACCGACCATATCGACTTGTATTACATGCATGTGATGGACCTCGCCACTCCCTTGGATGAGGCCCTCCAAACCATGGATACATTGGTTCGCCATGGAAAAATCCGCTACTTCGGGGTTTCGAAATGGGCGCCGGCGTGGACGGCGGAAGCCATCGCCCTGAGCGAGCGCCACGGCTGGGAGAAAATCATCGCCGAGCAGCCCCCTTACAACATTATCGACCGCTCGGTGGAAAACGAAATGCTATGGACTTGCCGGCGCCACGGCATCGCGGTGGTCCCTTGGGCGCCCATGGCAGGCGGCGTCCTCACGGGCAAATACCGTAAAACCGGTACACAGCCGGAGGGGTCCCGATTCCGGGAAATCGGCGGTCGACTCACCGTCGAGGCCATTGAAGTGGCCGAACGCCTCTCCGCCCTAGCGGACGAAAAGGGCTGCTCGACGGCCGCTTTGGCAACCGCCTGGGTCATGCGGCAACCGGTCGTCACTTCGCCCATTATCGGCCCCCGTACCGTAGCCCACTTGGAAACAGCCCTGGAAGCGCTCGAAGTCGAAATAACCGGTGAAGACCGCCGGAGAATCGACGAAATCAACCCTCCCGGCCACGCCGTCGCCAATTACTACGACGGCAATATTCATCGCCGCTTGCGCGGAGCTATTGGTATTTAAACCAGTTCGGGGAAGGGAACTGTATTTTCATTTGGACTTCGGCGGGGCGACAGCCTTGTCCGAGGTCCGGCTTCGGCCCGTTTCATGTCCCCTCTCCGGGGAGGATCTGCGGCCCGAGGTGTCGAATTTCGGCAAGCGTCAGGGCTTCGTCTGGGTCTGCCGTGCGGACGATGGCGGAGCCTATCGGTCAGTCGCCGTAGCCGAGATTGGCTTGGAGCCATTTCTCGGCTTCTTCGAGGGGCCAACCCTTGCGTTCGGCGTAGTCGGCGACCTGGTCTTCGGCGAGGGCGCCGACGTGGAAGTATTTGGCTTCCGGGTGGGCGAAGTAGAGGCCGGAGACGGAGGCGGGCGGTGCCATGGCGAAGCTGGAAGTGAGGGTGGCGCCGGTGTGTTTTTCGGCTTCGAGGAGATCCCAGATAGGCTGTTTCTCGGTGTGCTCGGGACAAGACGGATATCCGGCGGCGGGGCGGATGCCGCGGTATTTTTCGCGGATCATCCAGTCGACGTGCGGATGCACCTCGTCGTCGCCGGCTTGTAGGCGCTCGCCGAATTTAAAGGGTTCGCTTCTCCCGTAGCCCATTTGGTCGCGGATGAGTTTGTGGCAGTATTCGGCGAGGCCTTCGGCGAAACGGTCGGCGAGCGATTGGATGATAATCGCGGTATAATCGTCGCCTTTGTCCCGGAAAGAGCGGGCATATTCCTCGATTTCATAACCGGCGGTGACACAGAAGGCACCGGTGTAGTCGATGCGTCCGGAGGCTTTCGGCGCGACGAAGTCGGCGAGGCTCAGGTAGGGGGCGTCTTTGTCGGACTTTTCCTTTTGCTGGCGGAGAAAGCGCAGGGTGGCAAGGACGAGCGAGCGGTCTTCGTCGGCGTAGACTTCGATGTCGTCTCCGATGGAGTTTGCCGGCCAGAGCCCGCAGACGGCCCGCAGGCGCACGCGGTTGTTGGTAACGAGGTCCTCGAGGACGCGGCGGGCGTCGCGGTAGAGCTTAGTGGCTTCCTCGCCTCGTTCCTCGTGGGAGAGGATTTGCGGAAAACGTCCGCGCATCTGCCATGATATGAAGAAGGGAGTCCAGTCGAAGTAGTCGACGACTTGGGCCGGGTCGATGCCGTTGAAGACCTGGACGCCGGTATTCCCGGGCTTGGCGATTTCGGCCTTGGCCCAGTCGCAAGTGAAGCCGCGCCTCCGCGCTTCGGCGATGGAAACGTATTTCGGCCGGTCGGCTTTGTTCTTCTCGTGGCGCCTGCGGTTTTGTTCGTGGCTCTCGCTCAGTTCGGCGACGAAGGCATCGCGCTTGGCGGGGTTGATGAGCTGGTTGCATGCGCCGGTGACACGCGAGGCGTCGAGGATGTGGACGACCGGGGCGCTGTAGTGCGGTGCAATTTTAACTGAGGTGTGGACCTTCGAAGTCGTCGCGCCGCCGATAAGCACAGGCGTCTTGAAGCCCTGTTTTTCCATCTCCTTGACGTTGGTGATCATCTCGTCGAGGGACGGTGTAATGAGTCCGGACATACCGATGAAGTCGGCTTTGTGCTCGCGGGCGGCGGCGAGAATTTTGTCGATGTCGCACATGACGCCGAGGTCGACCACTTTGTAGCCGTTGCAGCCAAGGACGACGGCAACGATGTTCTTGCCGATGTCGTGGACGTCGCCCTTGACGGTGGCGATGACGAAGGTGCCGGCGTTGCCGCTGTCCCTCTTCTCCTTCTCCATGTAGGGAAGGAGGTAGGCGACGGCCTTTTTCATGACGCGCGCGCTCTTCACGACTTGGGGCAGGAACATTTTTCCCGAGCCGAAGAGGTCGCCCACGATCTTCATCCCGTCCATCAAGGGCCCCTCAATGACCTCGAGCGGCATGGCGTATTTCTGCCGGGCTTCCTCGGTGTCTTCGTCGACGTGCGAGGTGATGCCCTTCACAAGGGCGTGGGCGAGGCGCTCCTCTACGGT
>SKLD01000126.1 GCA_007123395.1 Opitutales bacterium | reverse complement strand
GTTGAAGGTGAGGTCCCGGTCCTTGTCCTCCGCGCGCCAGCCAAACTCAAGACTGCTCCGTGCGCCGCGCGGGCGGGTCGTGAGCGAGAGACCGTAGCGAAGGGATTCGATTTTGTTTAATCGCACCCCGAGGTTGGTCCGGGAACTGCCGAAGAGGCCCTCGACCGGATATGACGACTTGTTCGTGCGTTCGCCATATCGCATAAAGCCGCGCACACCAAACGTGTTGGTCAGACTGGAGTCGACGTTGACGAATGCCCCCTTTGTGTCAATGCGTCCGCGGTCCCACCCCAACGCAATCTGCTGGAGGGTGAAAGAATCCTGTTGCAGTTTCGACATGTTACCTCCCACCGAGACCCGCGTTTGGTCGAACGTCCGGCTAACGCGAAGGTCGTGGTTGATAAGGGTCGAGTCCGGGATATGGCCGACCGGACGGATACGGTTGGCCTCCGCAATGGTGTAGGGTGGCGGAAGCGGAACGTCGGCGAAGCGCATGCGCGGCGCACGGTTGTTGAACCATTCATAGGAGCCGCGGTAGACCAGGTCGAAGTGGTAACCGGGGGATGCCACGACGTTTAGCGAGAGTCGGTTGTTGTTTTCGTCCACCCGCTGGGATACACCCCGCCAGCGCTGGAGAGCCCGGTCCTCCGTGGGAATGACGTCGCCTCCGCCGAAGACAAATGCGACAAAACGATGGCCCGTGCGGACATAGCCGTCCCAATCAAGGGTGATACGGGTAAGATCGCCGAGGACGCCCGGTTTGATCATGAAGCCCAAACCGTAGGCGAAGCGGTTGAGGTTGAATATCTGCCGGTCCGTCGTGTTGTTGAACTGCGCGGCGTAGCCCGAGGCCGTGTTGGTCCGCGCCGGGAAGAAATAGGACGGATCCGTGCCACCCGGCACAAGGTGGGCACTGTAAAGAAAATCCAGCCCGCCCGTGGCCGTTCGCAGATAGTCGTATTTGGCGGACAGTTGATACCGGTCGGTGTCGTAGGCCGCACGCCCGCCCTGCCGGTAATGACCGTCACCCCAGCGGTCAACCGTGATGACGGCGTCGTTCGGTGCCCGGTACTGCAAATCGAGGTCGATGTCCATGAACACGCCGGATCGAGTGCTCCCGCTGATCCAATCGCGGCGCGTGTGGTAACGCTCGAGAAAATTGCTGCGCGAAGTTCCCACACCGGAAGCGTAATCAAAGCCATGGAGCTGAAGCGTGATCTCGCCCGTAAGCGCATCAGCATGGATCGGGAGTTGGGCGGTGGCGGCAAGGAATCCACCCGCGGCAAAGAGGCGAAGAAGCATCTGTGTCTTCATTTTCGTTATAGCTTATGGTTTAGTAGCGGAGGTGTTGATCGGCGGAACTGCCATGCACTTGGCTGTGACATGCCGTGCAGTTGCGCAGAATCGCGGCCGAAATCGGCTGCCCCAGCGAGGCATCGCCGCTTTGGCCGTGGCGATTGTTGGTGATGCTGTGGCACTGCAGGCAGAGCATCGGCTGCGTCATCGTGAGCATGTTCCGGTTATGCGAGCCGTGCGGATCATGACACATCGTACAGTTTTCTGCGGCAGGCGGGTGTTCAAAGACATGAGGACCGCGCGTGGACTGGTGGCACGATGTGCAAAGCGCATTGGTGCTTGTGAGCGTCGGCTGCTTGTCGCCGTGCGGATCGTGGCAGGTCACACACCCCTCGATACCACCCGCTCCGATGGGATGGTGCGACGCCATGCTGAAGCGCATGGCTACGTCTTGGTGACACGTCGCGCAGCTCTTCATGTCGCTTACAATGAGGTGTGGCTCGCCGCCCGACTCAATGTGCAGTGAGCCCGGACCGTGGCACGACTCACAACCGTGCTCGCGTTCACCGCCCTCGACCATGACAAGGTGGCGGTGGGATGTGTCCTCGTAACTAAGGAAGGTATCTTCGTGGCACCACATGCACTGGCCGGAGCCCGTGAATGTCGCACCGGCAATCTCCGGCGGAGAAACCATGACCCCCCGGTTTGTCGACGCGCAAGAGGCGATAAAAACCGCCGCGGCGAATCCCGCGCCGATATAAATACGCCTCGCTTTGCGGCTGCGGGCGACACCGTTTACGATTTGGCTCAGCTTCCCTCGGATCATCTTTTCTGGAGTTTTGGTTAAGGTTGGGGTTGGCACCGGAAGCCCGTCTTCGGCACGAAAACAGCCTCACATTTGAACAACGAAACCGGTGAATAGGACCCGCCCCTCCGAAAAGCAACATTTTTTTAATCGGCTCCATCACTTTTACTTACATTTCGCCCAACGAAAGAAATTCGCGCTTATGACAGGAGTTGCATTTTCTACTTAAACCATTATTAAATAGCGACTTACGGATATATGTTTACCTTGGACGGAACGCTGCATTCCGCGAAAAACCGTCAGGAGGGCTGCAAATCCAACAATCCTCAACCGCCCATCGGATCAATGAGTTCCGGTCTAGCGCGTTGCGGGCTGACTGCGTTGCAGTAAGGGATTCGCCCTCCGGCGTCCCTCACGTCAAAAAGCCAAGCAAATGCAACGGGCGGCGATCCGCGGCGGGTGCGGCCGACTCTGCAAGCACGATCTTCCGGTCCGCCTGAAATCCCTTGAACTGCGTCCGGCCCTTTCCCCTTCCGCCGACCTCCAGAACGACGGACCCTCCGGCATGCGGAATATGGAAATCCGGTGTCTTCT
>SKLD01000294.1 GCA_007123395.1 Opitutales bacterium | reverse complement strand
GAGCCGCCCGCCGAGTTCATTGAGACCGGTATCTCGGCGATCGACGGCCTCAATGTCCTCGTGCGCGGGCAGAAACTCCCCGTCTTCAGCGGGGCCGGACTCCCGCACAACCGGATCGCCGCCCAAATCGTCCGGCAGGCTGCCGTAAAGGGCAAGGGAGACAAGTTTGCCATCGTCTTCGGGGCCGTCGGCATCAGCTACGACGACGCCGCGTTCTTCATCAACAACCTCCGCGGCACGGGTGCGCTGGAGCGGGCCGTTGCCTTCGTGAACACCGCCTCCGATCCCGCCATCGAGCGGATTTCCACGCCCCGGCTCGCACTGACGGCGGCGGAGTACCTCGCATGGCGGCGCGATATGCACGTCCTCGTCGTCCTCACGGATATGACCAACTACTGCGAGTCTCTCCGCGAGTTGTCCGCCATGCGCGAGGAGATCCCGTCGCGCCGCGGGTATCCGGGCTACATGTACACCGACCTCGCGACGATCTACGAGCGTGCCGGGCGCATCGAAGGACGGAAGGGCTCCGTCACCATCATGCCGATCCTCACGATGCCGGACGATGACATCACGCATCCGATACCGGACCTCACGGGCTATATCACGGAAGGGCAGATCGTGCTTTCGCGGAGCCTCGAACGCGCGGGCGTGTATCCGCCGATTGATGTCTTCCTCTCGCTCTCGCGCATGATGAAAGAAGGCATCGGGCCGAAGAAGACCCGCGAGGACCACAACAACGTCTTCATGCAGCTCTACGCCGCCTACGCCGAGGGATCTTACCTGCGCGAGATCTCCACAATCATCGGGGCGGACGCTCTGGGCGAGCGCGACCGCCTCTACCTCGCAAACGCCGACCGCATGGAGCGCCGCTTCATCGCCCAGCGCGACGACGAGAAACGACCGGTGGAGGCAACGCTCGACATTGCATGGGAGTTGTTCTCCCGCCTCCCCGAGGAAGATCTGAAACTAATAAGCGAGGCGTTTATTGCGAAGTACCTCCCGAAAAACCGGGAGAACGGCAAACAACCCGCAGGATAATCGGTTATGGCCGGCATGCTCAAAGTCCGTCCGACGAAGATGGAGCTGGTCAAGCTGAAGCGAAGGCTTGGCCTCTCCCGCCGTGTCCAGAAGATCCTCAAGGACCGGCTCGCCATCCTCACCATGGAGTTCATCAAGAACGCCCGCCGCGCCGCGGCGGTGCGAAGCGAACTCTCGCGCGCGGTGACGGATGCGGCGGCGGCGATGGCTCTGGCCGACGGCATCCACGGTCCATCCGCCCTCGAGCCGGCGTTGTCCGCCTCCGAAACAGGCGCCGCCGTCAAAGCGACGACGCGGAATGTCGCCGGTGCACGCGTGCCTTCGCTGGAACTGCGCCTGCCGCCGTTCCCGCCGCCGGCCTATGACCCGCGCGCCACCTCGGCTTACGTCGATTCTGCCGCCGCCGCCGGGCGAAGGCTGTTGCAAGCTGCCGTGACCCTCGCCGAACTCCAGCGTTCACTCGAAATCACCGGCGCGGAGATCAAGCGGACCAAGCGCATTTCCAACGCCTTGGAATACCTCGTCATCCCGAGTCTGGAGGCGACGATCCGCGTGCTCTCTATGAAGTTCGAGGAGCGCGACCGCGAAGAGAAGGCGCGCCTCAAACGAGTGAAGCTCCTCCTCTCGCGCGCGGCGGAAGAGCGCGAAGCCACCGCGTGATACAGACATTCCGTGCGGGCGTCCCGGGGATTTTGGCGAAAACAGGATTTTGCCCGGGGTTTGGCGCGCGATGTAATCAGAGCGCGGAGTCGAGGCGGTAGACGCGGCGCACGCGTTTACTGATGGAGCAGAAGGTCTCCCACGGGATCTGATCAGCGGCGGCGGCGAAATCTTCGACGCCGAGACGTGCGTCGTCCTGCGTGCCAATGAGGGTAGCGGTATCGCCGGGGACGACGGGCCGGGAGAGGTCGGTGACGTCGACAAGGGTTTGGTCCATCGTTACGCGGCCGACAATCGGGCACTCGTACCCGTGGATCAGCACGCGCCCGCGGTTGCTCATGCGTGTGGGGATGCCGTCGGCGTATCCGGCCGCGAGGATGGCGAGACGGGACGGACGGCGCAGCGTGTGTGTGTGGCCGTAGCTAACGGCAGTGCCTGAGGGCAGCGATTTGACGAGCGCTACGCGCGCGCGGAAGGAGAAGACCGGCTCGACGGCGACGTTGGCGAGAAGGCTGCCCGCGTAGGGACGCACCCCGAATTGGAGAAGGCCGACGCGCGCACCGTTAAAGGGACCGCCGCTGGGGAAAGTGTCGATGCCGGCGCTGTTGTCCGCGTGGATAATGAGGCCCGGGCTTTGCGCGAGGCCTGCGGTATCGAGGCAGCGCAGAAAGCGGCCGCGCTGTTCGCCCGTAACGGCGGCATCGGAGTCGGCGCAGGCAAAGTGGGTGTAGACGCCTTCAAGGCGGAGAGATTTGTGCGAGCGGATTTCGGAGGTGAGTGCGGCGGCGTCCTCATGCCAGACGCCGAGGCGCCCCATGCCGGTATCGATCTTCAGGTGGATACCAAGGACGCACCCGCGCGTCCGCGCCTCCTCCGCGAAGGCGCGGACCTCTTCCACCGACGAGACGGTAGGGGTGACGTTGTGGGCGAAGACCTCGGGGCGTTCGGAGGGAAGGACCGCGCTCAATATGAGAATGGGCCAGCCCGAGCCGATTTCACGGAGGGCGGCGGCTTCGTCGATATTGGCGACGGCGAACAGATCGGCGCCGGCCCGCATGAGTCGGGTGGCCACGGCGGTTGAGCCGTGCCCGTAGGCGTCGGCCTTGATGACGGCGACATACCGCAGGTGCGGGGGCAGGGCGGCGCGTATGTTGGCGAGGTTGCGTTCGAGCTGGCCGAGATCGACTTCGGCCCATGCGCGCAGCTTGTCGGTGGCGAGAGGCATGGCGTCAACCGCGGTGGCGTCCGCCCGCCCATTCGGCGTACTCGGCGGGACTCGGGTTGAAGGGGGCGGGGTGGTCGACCGCTTTGACCTGCGGACCGCCGAACCACCCGGGAGGGAGGTCGCGAAGATTGAAGCGGAAGAGTTCCGCCCGCGGGGGCGGCGGGAGACGGCAGTTGGGCACCGGAAGATGGTAGCGCGGGACGGCGGAAGGCATCCCCGCTTCGTCGGCGGTTTCCAGTTCCGGCGGACCCGCGCGACCGTCCCGCACGCTGACTCGGGCGAAGAGCCCGCGCCGCACGGGCACGAGCATGTCGAAGGCAGGTGGACCGCCGGCGTGTGCATGCGCTGCGGCGGCGGCGGTTAGCGTGATGTATTGCCTGACCGGCACGGGTTCGGGCCGCATGGAGCGCCAGCCTTCGATGGCCATCGCGGCCAAGCGCAGACCGAGGAGCGTGCCCGGTCCTGCCCCGTAAACGTATCCCGCGAGATCGCCGTGCCTGAGATCCGCGGCTCGCAGCAGTTCCGCTGAGACTTCGAAGATGCCGTCGAGCGCATCAACCTCGGCGCACTCCGTTGCGGTGAGCCGCCCGTCGAGGAGAAGTCCGGCCTGAAGCGGGGCGAGGGCAGCGTCGATGATGAGGTAATGTTGACCGGTCATCAAAGGTATCCTCCGGTGCCCGGCCCCGCCGGGCAAGCTCTCCGGCACAGAAAATACCTTCCTCCGCGAACCATGGACACGCTGTCCCGGGTTGTCCTTTTCCCCGTCGGTCTCGACGCCGTGGCATGGCCCTGAAGCGTCGTGCTGCGTTCGTTGCCTGCGGGGAATCGGTGGTGTCGTTCGCCTCAGCCCTTTTTCCGCCCGGCTTGCTTGGCTTCCTCGCGGGCGCGGTGTTCGGGGGCGATGAGGTCGTCCATGGTGAGTCCGGTCATGCGTGTGGCCCCTTTCATGAGGTAGAAAAAGATGCCCATGAGCATGACCATGCTCGGCAGGGCGATGACCACCCAACTCCACGCCGTCATGCGGCCGACCTCGGCGTTGAAGGCCGCCGGATCGACGCTCGGCTCCGTCTGCACAATGTGGCTGGCAACGACCCAATTGAGCACCGTGCTGATGAAGAAAGTAGCGGCGAGGAGGAGCGTTCCGCGGAAAAGGAGCGCCTCGAAGGCGCGGGTATTGCCGCGGGCGTCCAGTTCCGCGCGGATGCGGTCGACATCGAAAATGGTCTTGTTGAAGAAGAGCGTGCGGATCAGCGGGTAGGGGGTCTTCAGGCTCACAAGCACGGCGAGGCCGAAGATGAAGGGGATGGCCGCCTCTTTCACGATAAACCAAAAGCGCGGCAGTTCGAGCAGTCCGACGCCGCCCGTGAGCAGCACGCTGACGAAGCCGATGATGGAAAAGAAGTTGATTTTGCGGCGGCGGCGCAAGTCGTAGAAGAAGTAGCAGACGGGAAAACTCAGCGCGATGACGAGGACGAGCCACGCCTCCTCGACGAAGCGGTCGCCCTTCGTGAGGATGAGCACGGGCACGAGAATATTGAACCCGAGATTGAAAAAGAGGTTTTCCTGCTTCGCGGGCGGAGAGGCGGGCGTTGACTTTTCGCTTTCCATGAACCCGCGCACTGCATTTGCATTCGGGCATGGAAGCAAGCCCGATTCGGTGCCTCGTCTCGGCGGGGCCGACCCGCGAGTATTTCGACCCGGTGCGGTTTCTCAGCAATCCGTCGTCGGGGCGCATGGGGTTCGCGGTGGCCGAGGCCGCCCGCGCGCGGGGCTGGGACGTCGTGCTTGTCAGCGGTCCCGTGGCGTTGCCCGATCCGGAGGGCGCGCGCGTTGTGCGCGTGGAAACGGGCGACGAGATGCACGCCGCCCTCCTTGAGTATTTTCCGGATTGTGACGTCCTCTTTATGACCGCGGCCGTCATGGATACCCGTCCCCGCCAGTGTTCGCCGCACAAGGTGAAGAAGGATCAGCTCCCCGGTGTCATTGAAATGGAACCGGCCACAGATATCCTCGCCGACCTCGGGCGGCGCAAGACGGGCCAGATCCTCGTGGGGTTTGCCGCCGAGACGGAAAACCTCGAAGCCAACGCGCGTGTCAAGCTGGAGCGCAAAAACCTCGACTTTATCGCCGCCAACGAAGTCGGTGTGCCGGGCAGCGGTTTCGTTTCCGAGACCAACCGCATCGTCCTCCTCTCCCGCGACGGCGGACGCGAGGTCCTCGGACCGGCGGCGAAAAGTGAACTTGCCGGGAGGCTCATCGAACGGGTTGGCTCCCTTTTGGCCCGTGCGCGGAAGGGGAGGGAGGAGCGGTGAGATCGCACGATCCCCTCGAGAGCATCCTCGGCCGTGTCGAGGATCTTGACGAGGTGAGCCTCGGCAACCTCGTCTCGCGTCTCGCGCGCGAGCGCAAGCTCCTCAACACGCTCTTCAATGCCCTCAAGGAAGGGATTCTCGTCGTCGACGCCGAAGGAGTCATCCTCTATGCCAACGGACCGGCGGGTGACCTCGCGGGCATCAAGCCGCGTAACTTCGGAAAGCTCTCGCTATGGAAGGCCGTACCCGACCTTGCCCGCTCCCTCAACCTCACCGGCGGCGACCGCCTCTCGGATGTCGGCGGGATCTCACGCGAGGTCGAGCTGACCTACCCGGAACGCCGCTTCGTGCGCATTTATATCGTGCCGTTCGAAGAAGAGGTGCGCGATGAGAAACTGGCCCGTTTTGCTGTCATCATCTCTGACATTACGCGCGAAAAGAAGCAAACGCGCCGCGAAATCGAGGACGAGCGCGTGCGCTCCATCATCCAGCTCGCCGCCGGGGTCGCACACGAACTCGGAAATCCGCTCAACTCCATCACGATCCACCTCCAGCTCCTTTCCCGTCAGCTCTCGCGGCTTTCCGACGACGTTGCCGCCCGCATGGAGCGTTCCCTCGATATTTGCTCCAAGGAGGTCGCGCGGCTCGACAACATCATCTCCCACTTCCTCGAAGCCATCCGCCCGCGCCCTCCGGATCTGCGCGAACTCGATCTCATCGATATCCTTGAGGAAAGCCTGTCCGTCCTCGAACCCGAAATGGAGGGGGCAGGCATTACCATCGATATTGAGATCGCATCTGGTGTTCCCGTTGTCCTCGGCGACCGCGACCAGATCAAGCAGGTTTTCTTCAACCTGCTCAAAAACGCCCGGCAAGCGATGAACAAGGGCGGCGTTATCAAAGTCCGCGCCTTCAGCGACGATGACGAAGTGTATGTGCAATTCGGCGATACCGGCAACGGCATTGCGGAGGAGGATCTGCCGCGTGTCTTCCAGCCGTATTTCACCACGCGCAAGGGCGGCCACGGCCTCGGCATGATGATCTGCGAGCGCATCATGCGCGCCCACGGCGGGCGCATCGGTATCGACAGCCGCCGCGGCGTCGGCACCGTCGTCACCCTTGAGTTCCCCCAAAAGCACCGCCGCGTCCGTCTCCTTGAGGCGGCGGAGGAGTGAGCCTCCTCAGGTTCCGGAAGGGTGGCGGAATACGGTTTCGAGCCCTGCGGTGTGGAACCCGCCGAAGGTTCATCCTTACCCGAAGTATTCCCGCTTCAGATCGAGGTAGAAGAGGTAGTCGGCGGGGTCGACATCAGGCGGGCAGCGGTGGTCGCAGAAGGGGATGTACCCGCCGCCCGCGACATGCGCGGCGATGGAGTCGAGGTAGCGGCGGATGGCGTCGCGACCGCGCAGGAGGCACATTTTGTCGACACCGCCCATGATTCGGAGATCCGGGCCCCATTTCTCCAGCGCTTCCCCGGGGTGTCCGGAGCCGTTGACTTCCCACGGGAAGAGGGTGTTCACGCCCCCGTTGAGGAAGTCCGAAATGAGCGGTCGCACGTCGCCGTCGCAATCAATCCACCAGGTTTCGACGCCATGGGCGGAGAGCTTGTCTCGGATCCTGCGGTAGCGTGGCACGACAACATCACGGAAAAACACCGGCGAAACCAGCGGCCCCGCGTTGTAGCAGATGTCTTCCCACCCCGAGGCGAAATCAAACGGGATGGCAGGAAGGACGGCATCCAGAAAGTCCTCGATCAGAAGGCAGGATGTCTCGACCATGTCTTCGACCATTTCCGGTTCGTCATGGACGGCGTAGGCAAGCCCCTCGACGGTGAGCATATCGCGGACTTTGCCGATCATGGAACCGCAATCCACGCCGAGCGGATAGTCGCGGTCGTCGGGATGCTCGCGGCGGATGGCGGTGGCGTCGGGGCGGCGCGCCGGGTGCGAACGGTCGAAGCGCTCCGCCTTGACCCGCTTCCAGTCGGCGGGCGTCTGGATGGAGGAGGAAAGGAAGTGCGGGATAGTGTCGTGTCCGTCGAGCGGGACCTCGGCGAGAAGCCCGTCGGCATTGCGCAGGACGCGGGTTGTCGCCGTACGGGAGATTTCTTCCAAGGGAAAGGGCGGATGCATCCACGGCACGCGGACAAAGGCCATCGGGTCGAAGCCGAAGAAGCGGTCGGCGGCGGCGTTGTCGCGGATGCCGTTGTCGCGAAAGAGCGCCCAGCGCCGGAAGTTCTCGTTCCAATAGCCGAACTCCATATTGAAGGAGCGGTCGACCGGTTCGCGCCGCATCTGGCGAAGGAAGCGTTCGCGCGCCGTCAGGGTGCCGGGCCATGGTTCGCGGATGGCAGCAGTTTTTTCGGTTTTCATAGGGTGTGTCCGGAATTCACGGGTTTCGTGTCGCGCAGCCGTGCGCCGCGCTCTGCCTCAGTGCAGTCCGCCGGCGGCGCCGTCGCCGCACGGTCCGCCGCCGGAGGCTTCGCGCACACGCGAGACGGTGTTGCCCTCGCGGTCGATGACGGGGTGGTAGTAGTGCGACACCTCATCGGAGGCGGCGTCGATGTAGTGCCCGATGAAGGTTCGGCGGCTGCGGGCAGGGTGCCGATTGGGGCCGGAGCCGTGGATCAATTGCCCGCCGAAGAAGAGGGTCTGTCCACGCTTTACGGGTACGGGAATCGGCTTGAACTCACGCGGGAAGGGTCGGATATGGCTGTCGCCGTATTCCATCCAGCCTGCCGCTTTGCCTTCCGGGCAGAAGATGTCGCTGCGGTGCGAGCCGGGCGCGGCGTAGAGGCAGCCGTTCTCCACCTCAGCGTCGTCGATCGGAGTCCACGCCGCCACGCAGGTCGCCGGCTTGGCGAGAAGGTAGAAATTGTCCTGGTGCATGCCTTGGCCTTTGCTCCCGGGTGGCTTGAAGTAATACATCGTCTGCGCGAGGAGGGGCGGCTTTCCCATGAGGGCCTCGAGAACGTCAAGGACGTTCGGGTTGAGCGCCCAGTCGAGCGCCTTGCGGCTGTGGCGATGGGGGTGCATGGCGCGGACCTGGCGCTTCGTCTTGTCAATTTCCTCAAACCGCGACTCTCCGTCAAAAACAGCGGCACCACATTTCTTGTATTCTTCGAAAAATGCCTCCACCGCCACCAGCTCGTCGTCGGAGTAGAGGCCGTCGACGACGCAATAGCCGCGTTCGCGGTATTCATTCAGTCGGGCGGGGTCGAGAGCCCGGGCCGACGAAGGGTTGGGTGCATAGGATAGGGACATGTTTGAAAGGTAACCGATTTCCGCGTGCCGGACAATGGGGCATTCTGTCAAAGACATGGAATATCTTGCCGTTTGGCCGTGCCAGCGCACAGGATTGCACATCATGGACGGCGAATCCTTTCGCTTCGGGCGGTTCTCGCAGGGCCCGCGCTACCGGACGGTCCGTCCGGGCGGCAGCGGAGACTATCTGGTTATCGCCACGCTGAGTGGCGCCGGGCTTGTGCGGCGCGGCGGCGCGTCACGGGTCGTGGGGGCAGGGGAGGTGCTGCTTTACGCGCCGAGCGCTCCCCAAGACTACGGGACCGATCCCGAAGCGGGGCGGTGGGAGTTGGTGTGGGCGCACTTTCATCCGCGCGCCCATTGGATGCCGTGGTTGCGCTGGCCGCAATGGCGGGAGGGCGCAGGCATTCTTACGCTGCCGACGACGGAGGTGCGCGGACCGTTCTTGAAATCGCTCAATGCCATGGTCCGTGCCGCGCGCCGACCCGTTGCCACGGCGGTGGAGTTCGCCCTCAACCGACTGGAGGAAGCACTCCTGTGGGCCGACCTCGAAGTGCGCCGCGACGACGCCCTGCGGATGGATCCACGGATTCGCGAGGCCATGGATTATCTTTCCGGAAGCTTGGACCAACCCTTCGACCTTGAGCGGACCGCGCGGGCCGCCGGCCTGTCCGTCACGCGCTTCAGCCACCTCTTCAAGGAGACCACGGGCAAGACGCCGCAACAATTCAGCGAGGAAGCCCGCCTCGCCCACGCCTCGTTTCTCCTCCGCGAGTCGACGCTCACCGTCGGCGAAATCGCCGCGCAGTGCGGATTTGCCGATCCGCTCTACTTCTCCCGCCGCTTCCGCCGCCGCTTCGGCCACCCGCCGACCCGGCACAGAGGGTAGAGTTGAACCGGAGCACGGACTTTCCAGTCCGTGGCTGACGCCGGCGACGCGTCCTATTCCCCGGCCCATCCGGCCCGCACGCGCGCGAACACGGTGGCTTCGGCAGGCAACGAAACAACCTTCCAAAAGTGGTATTCGCCCTCGGCAGTCTTCGAGACCGGATCCCATGCCGCTTCATTCCATTCCATGAGATCGGAAGACGTCTCTATGGTGTAGGTCAGTCCAAAGACGGCGGCTTCGCGGACCTTGCGGAAAGCGAGAAAGATCTGCCCGTTTTCAAAAAGGATTTCCACCGGTGGGTTTTCACCCGGTTCGCGCGGATTCAGTCCGAAAGCGTAATTGAACAGGTTGGAGCGGCCGTCTCCTTCGGGGTCCGCGCTCCATCCGGATATTTCGGGATCGCCCAGCTCCGCAAAGGAGAAGTGCGCCACCCGCCATGTGCCGGGAGCGAGGTAGAGGTCGTAGGTGAAGACGGCGTCGACAAGGTCGGGGTAGTCGATGAAAGGGTTGCGGTTGTGCTGGAACTCTTCGTAAATCAGGTTGTTGCGGCGCGTTTCGAAGGCTTCCGGCAGGTGGCTGCGGTTCCATTGCAGGAGAACGCCGCGGTTGCCCATGACCGATCCCCACGGGGTCGAGGCGGGAGGATCATCGACGAGAGAGAGGTCCGGTTCGGAGCCGACACCGTTGTAGCGCAGCGCCATATAGAACATCGCGCGCGCGATAAAACCGCGCTCGAACTCCGGCGGCAGCCAGACAAAACTGTCCTTTGAAGCGAGCGGCGCGTTGACAAAGCCGCCCACCGGAACATATCCCGCGTCGAGCGGGTCCGGATAGCCGAAGGGCAAATTGCCCCGCGCATTGTTGATGGGCGCGTTGCAGGGGACCAGATTGAACAAATCCTCGAAGGCCGTGCCGGAGGTTCCGACACCCCGCGAACGCGGCCACATGTGTTCACGGTTCCAGTAAAT
>SKLD01000189.1 GCA_007123395.1 Opitutales bacterium | reverse complement strand
CTTAATGAAAAACTTTTTCGACGTAATCTGGGCGGAATGGGCTCTGGAGACCCTCAACGGCTTCCGGGGAGGCGCGAAAACACGGGACCACACTGTGCTGGACGTCCGAGGTGACTCAATGTATCAGATCGGAAAGTTTTTCTACGGCGGGTTGGTCGATCATAATTTAGAGAGATTCTACTGGCTCGGTCTCACCGATTACCGGTTTCCTGAATTTATTTGGCGTTTCGGCTTTGACCGGGAATCTAAGGGCGATTTTGCATCGGTTACGCGTACAATCGGTGAGGAGCCCACCGATATTCCCAGAGAGCTGGGGTTGGAGCGAACGTTGAATCTAAACACGGAACACCGGATGTTTCGCTACAGCTGGATCACACCCCACTATGTGCTCGGTTCGCAGCACGACCACCCGTTTGCGGTGCATTCCCACCTCAGTCCGGCCTCCCGTTCCTACGGATTGAACTTTAGCACCCACCCGGATGCGCGGATCTTTCCTTACGGCGTGACAAGGAACGAGCGCGACGACTGGGAACTGCTTCGCCGCGGCGGAATCATGTACCGGGCGGTTCAAAGTGAGCACGTCCTCATCAGCCAGCAATCAAGGGGGTACGAACGGCGGGAGCCCGCGTGGTTTCCGCGGCGTTCGACGGCACCCATTCCAATGGGCGTGTATTTTTCTCCCCGGCTGGAAACTGTGGTCGAGCGGGATGGCTGGATTTTCGTTCATGAAGGGAATGCCTATGCGGCCGTCCGGATCGTGGAAGCCGTGCATTCGGCGGGGGACGGGATTTCCGAAACCGTTTCGTTTCTCGACTACGCGGCGAATAGCGCCTTTCTGGAGGACCTGAGAACAAATAATTACCACTGGAATCATGACCGGACGATCGCCGTCGCGGAAAATGCCTTGAGCGCGGTGATCATCGATACCTCCCACGCCGGCCGACACGCCGGTTTCGACGTGTTCATGGAGGCTGTCCTCAACGCCGAGCTGAGTCTTCTCAAGACGGTCGTTCCCGGGTGGTTCGTTCTGCATTATCGCGGCTCCGGCGAGGGAGCGTCCCTTCTTGAACTGAACCTCGCCAACAATGAAGCGCCCATGATCGATGGACGAGTCGTGGATTATGACCGGGCGCTTCTCTTTGATTCGCCCTTCATGCGGTCGGTCTACGGTTCCGGCGTGATTGAGTTTCGCGACGATGGATTCTTTCAGTCAATCAAGGTGGGGGAATGATGCTCTTGGCGGTGAGCGTTGTTGAAAGGGCGCCGGTTTGATGACGGCCACAAAACTCGCCTTTGTCGGTGGCTTCGGCCACATGGTGGATGTGTTGAGCGACCTCCAGAGCCAAGATGCGCCGCCGGTTAATGTGGCGGGCTGCGCGCCTGCCCATGAAGGGGAAAACCTGGATGCACTTTCTCGGCATCCGTTCTTCCCAGGCAGGGATTCCGTGAGGGTCTATGATTCGATTGACAGCCTTCTCGGGGCGGAGCAGCCGGAGATCCTTGTTGTGAGCACACGGCCCGACCGGATTGCCGGTGCCATCAGGGCCGGGGTTCAGGCGGGTTGCCACATCATCAGCGAAAAGCCGCTTGCCCTCGACCTGACGGAGCTTTCTTCCCTGCAGGCATTGGCGGGGAAGGCCCGGCGGGCGGTCCTGGGCATGTTGAGCATGCGCCGACTGCCGTTGTTCCGCCTTGCGCGCGAACGTGTTGAAGCGGGGTGCATTGGCCCGGTATCGCTCATCAATACGCGCAAATCCTACAAGTGGGGGCACCGGCCGCATTGGTTTCGGAATCGCGCGCAATACGGCGGCACCTGGCCCTGGATCGGCATACACAATGTTGACATGGCGCATTTTCTCACGGGCCGTCATGTGACCAAAGGGACGGCCTTTCACGCTTGCCGGGTTCACACGGATTTTGCTTCTTGTGAGGACGTGGCTACGGGCAATTTTGCTCTGGAGGATGGCATCCTGATGACGGCATCGATCGACTACCTGCGCCCGGAAATCGCGACCACCCACGGGGATGATTGGTGTCGCGTGGTCGGGGAGAAGGGCGTGATCGAGGTGTCCGTGGCTCGAAACGAAGTCAGAGTGATGACAGACTCCGGAGAGGAAACCGTTCAGGTGGAGACCGCGCCGCAGCCGCTCTATGCTGAGTGGATCCGCGACCTCGCCAGCCAGCCGGACACCGTGGTGGGCGACGACACAGCCTTTCGCCTGACACGGGCGGCACTCGCGGCGCGCGATGCGGCCGATTCCGGAAAACCCTTTGATCTGAATATGCCATGAAGAAGGAGGTTTCGAAATTTACGACCGCGGCTTTGTTCGAACAAATGCCCGTCCCGGCGGTGATGCCCGCGCAAGGGTGTGCCTCTGTAGTCGGACCGGCTCGCCGTCCGACCGGAGGCAACGGTGAACTTCCGGTCTGGGCTTACGGCGTAATGACTGCGCAAGCCGTGCCGCACCCGGCGCGCCCAACGGTTTCATCCGACGGAATTTTAACAATATAGTATTTCAATGAGCATGAGATTTATAGGGTTCGTGTGTGTTCTGTTTTTGGCGACAACGCATCTGCCGGGCAGTCCGGCAGGCAAGCTCCTCGATGGATGGTATGAGGTGGACCGGATCGTCTCCGTGCAGACGGAGGATGGGCCGGTGAGCGACGGCCACCGGTCGGTCGGCTACGACACGGTGGAGAAGGTTGCGG
>SKLD01000170.1 GCA_007123395.1 Opitutales bacterium | reverse complement strand
TCGAGATCCTCGGGCCCAACGCCGTGCAAGACTACATCCTCGGCGAGATCCAGAAGGTCTACCGTCTCCAGGGCGTCACCATCAACGACAAGCATATCGAGATTATCGTCTCGCAGATGCTTCGTAAGGTGCGCATCACCGATCCGGGCGACTCCGATTTCTTCTGGGGCGAGCAGGTCGACAAGGAGTCGTTCATGGTCTCCAACGAGAAGATCGTCGAAGCCGGCGGTCAGCCCGCCGAAGGCGAGCCAATCCTTCTCGGCATCACCAAGGCCTCCGTCGAAACCGAGTCCTTCATTTCCGCAGCCTCCTTCCAAGAGACCACGCGTGTCCTCACCGATGCCTCCACGCTCGGCAAGGTCGACCATCTCGAGGGCTTCAAGGAAAACGTCATCATGGGCCACCTCATCCCGGCCGGCACCGGCCTGCCGACCTATCGCCGCCTCAAGATCAACACCCTCGGCGCCGCCGCCGCGCGCGGCGAAGACGTCGGCTGATCCGCTGCGGAAGCCCAACCGGTCGCACCCGACCGAAACCCTTTCAGCCCCGGCGGCCCCCACGGCCCCGGGGCTTTTTTTCCGCACGGATTGCGGGAAGCCGCGCAGGAACCCCGTAGCGAAGAAGCCACGCCTCCGTCGATTCCTGCGCATCGCCTTTTCCACCGCAGCCCGGCGAAGCCGGGGACCGCTAATTTTCGCTAATTGTACGCTTATCGTAAACGCTGCAGAATCCTATCTTGAGAGTCGTTTGTGAATCAAGTGGGTAAGCGTAGCGGCGGAGCCCCGCCTCCGTCGACCTCCAGGGTCACCCAATCTGTACCATCCATCTCCATCCCCCGTGGAGGGCGCATCTCCCGATGCGCCGCCTGCCGTTGGAAAGCCCCGCTCCTCGATCATTCCCTCCCTCCCGCCGTCGAATCTTCGCAGAAGGTCCGCTACGTAGCGACGGAGCCACGCCTCCGTCGACCCCCGGCGTCACCCAAACTCCGCCAACCTTTCCCCATCCCCACATGGAGGGCGCATCTCCCGATGCGCCGCCTGCCGTCGGAAAGCCCCGGTCCTCGATCATTCCCTGCCGCCCACCGTCGAATCTTCGCAGAAGGTTCGCCCGTAGCGACGGAGCCCCGGTTCCGTCGACCCCATGCCAAAGCAAACGGCCCGGGAATCCGCGTCACAGCCCGCGAACCCATGGCCGCCCGCGCCCTTCCTTTTACGGTCAAGCAGCCAAAAATTTGAAATTTTTGCCGCCCCGCAAGCCGCATAAACAGCGGGCTGGCGGCGGATTTTCCGGAATTTACGAAAAATTTACAACACAAAAGCCTTGACCTGAAAATCGGGGGGGCAGTGTGGGCATTTGTAATGCCGCGTGCCTGTGCAGATTTTCGACTAGCCTCTTCTTTGCAAAAGGGCACTGGCGGCATCTACCGTTGCTGGGCAATCGCAGTCGCTTTGCAGTCCAAACCAGACAATCTGCCCTTAAGGCGGATGACGCAAAAAGATGATGGACTGGCCATGATTTCGCAGTCCTGGCATTTCAATAACCGCAACCACTCCTATCCACTCAAACAAATAGGCTCATGAAATATCCAGATGTATACTACGCGGCTTGCCGCCGGACCATTCGGTCTCTCCTCCTCGTTGCCGGACTTCCATTATCCTTTGCATTTGCAGCGGCAGATGCCCACGAAGAAATCTCCGGTGCAGAAGCCGAAGGAGCCGCCGTAATCAGCAATGCGCTTGCGAGTATGGATGCGGTTCTTGTTGAGCGTGAGGCTCTCCGTGCGGCTCTTCGTGCGGACATTCGTGCCCTCATTGAGGAGGGCGGCGACCTTTCGCCGAGAGAGGTGGACGAACTCCTCCGATGGCATAGGGCGGCAAACATGGCATCTTACGCTGAACTGGATCTATTGCATTTCGAGGCATCCCATCACCAGGAACAAGTCCGCAGCCTCATTCGCGGTGTAAGGGAAGCCCATGAAGATGCAAAGGATAGCCTGTCAGGAGAGAGTTTGCTAATGCCTGCCGACATGATCGCGGCTGGCTTCAGCCGCGACGAAGTTCGCGCCCGTATTGTCACAATTCTGGCCCAGGAGGCTACTAGTGTGCAATCCGACGAAGTCGTCGACCCGAACTCTGAACCACGCCCGTGAATCAACATCCCATCCCCGATTTTTCTTCTATGAAAACCAAGCAAATCTTCGCCTTTATCGCCCTTGCCTCTCCTCTTTTTGGGCAGAACGGCACTTTCGATGACCTGACTGTTAATGGTGTCCTCGAGGCCAAAAGTGACCTGACTCTTGACGGTGTCTTTCGTGCAGGAGGATCAATCCGCCTTACCCATAGCCCGTTTGTGGATGCTACGGGTGGTTCGGTAGTGGCCGGCGGATATATAGGTGCCCATTCCAATTCTCTAGCATTCGGAGCCTTCTCCTCGGCTGATTCGACTTCTTTGGCTTTCGGGATGTATAACACCGCGAATGCGAACTCCTTGGCGTTTGGCCATTCTCTCCAAGCAACGGGCGGGTATTCAATCGCGGTGGGTTCGAATAGCAAGGCCCTTGGTTCTCCATCCGCCGTTTTCGGATCTCACAGCGAGGCAGCGGGTGACGCGTCTTTTGCCAGCGGATCCAATAACCTGGCGGACGGTCACCATTCCTTTGTGACTGGAATTTTCAACGAAGCTCTCTATGACGCCAGCGCCGCCGCCGGGTCCAACTCGCAAGCCCTCGCGGAGACGTCCTTTGCCTTCGGCCGCAACCTCATCGTTCGCAGCCGCGATGCCTTTGCCGTCGGCTTCAACAATGATCCCGGCGGCACGACCGAAAATAGCAACGCGCAGGATCGGCCGGTCTTCATGGTCGGCACTGGCAGCGGCACGGCAGCACACCTGCGCAGCAACGCCTTCGAAGTCCGCGCCAATGGCGATGTGATCATCGCGAAGCCCCAGGGGGATATTCCTATGGGTGTTTTTGAATAACTTCTTCGCCCTCGACCGAGGTTCCATCATGAAACGTATTTTGCCGTCCATTGCAGCGGTGGCTGTTGCCTTTTGCTTGGTCACAGCGCCCGCCTACGCCCTCAATCGCGCCGATCTTGTCAACCAATCTGAGCATGTTGTCGACGGTTGGTATTACAACGACTGGTTCGGGTATTTCGAAATCCTCGACAACAATCCCGCCGCAGCCGCAGGCGCGATCTACCATAATGAGCACGGTGACCTGTGGGTAACCTCCACGGGTGATGCCGGGTGGTGGATGGAATGCATGGAAGACATCCTCGGTGTTTTTTACATCGTGGCGGATTCGTATCCCAGTTTGCACAGCCCGGCCATTTTCTCGCAGGTAGAGGGGTATTGGGGATTCTACGTCAAAGGCAGCGCGCCGAAGCGGTCGTTTTTCGACTACGGCAGCGGCTCATGGTCTATGATCCCCGCCGCGCTGCGTCACCGTCCGGACGGGCCCCACGGCCCGGTGCCCTTCTGGTGGGTGAACCACGGCCTCCTTGACCTCAGCCGCCGTGTTTCGAACCATTCGCCCGTCACTGTCGGGCAGCTAAAGAATGTCGCCGCCACCGCCAAGGCATTCCTTGACGCGCGTCTGGATATGCGCCCGGAGCTGTGGGAATTCGCCTTCGCCGATTACGGGGGCAATCCCTTTCCGCTTCCGCTGGGAGACCCCGGGGGCAACCACGGAGTGGCCAACCTCGGGCAGCTCAAGTATCTCGCCAGCGGGTTTTACCGCGTTCTGCACAACCTCGACGGCTTTGATGCCGATGCGTGGCTCGCCTCCATGGGCGTTTCCGCCATCGGCGGATATCCATGGGACCCGGCTGCCCCCGCCGCGGGCAACCGCCGGCCGGCCAACATCGGGCAGCTCAAGCTCCTCTTCTCCTTCCCGCTTGATGCGCACGCCTCCGCCCGGGTCCAGTCCTCATGGGTGGGGGCCTACCTCCTCAGCATCGGCACCCCTCCCCACGCCGATCCCGACGGCGACGGGCTCACCAACCTCGAGGAGTTCCTCCTCGGGACCGACCCGACCATCGCGACGCCTTCTTACAGTCCGGGCGCTCCCGGCGCGCCCGCGCTGGTGGTGTTTTAATTTGTTCAGTGCGAATTCTACCATGATGCGCTTACTCCATTCCCACCACAGAGGCTTTCGCCCGACTCTTTTCACTGCGGTGTTGGTGGCAGCGGTCGCCTTCTCCAACGCTTCTTTTGCCTCCGGTGAAGATGCGTATTCCGATGACGAGGTCGCGATTCAAACACGGGGAGACGCGGGAACGAAAGCGAGCCGCCCGGACCCTTCCGGCGCGGTGCGTACGGTTCCCGCCCGCTATACCACAGTGCCTGTCACGATCAGCGGCCGCAGAAACGGCTGTGTGCGAATTGAAGGGGAAGATGCCCTTGGGGACTGGGTGCCGATCACCTCATCCCCGATTTGTTTTTCCCTTTCGGGCTCTGCCGTAGCGTTGACGGAAGTGGTGCAGTTGGAGGTTGGACGATGGTATCAGATATCGGGGATGCCGGGAATTTGGACCCCGCATGTGGATTTCCAGACCGAGCCGGGCTATTCCGTGCATGTCACTGGGATGCCGAGTAACACAACTGTGCTGTATACTTCCTCCGCAGGTGAGGGTGGAGACCCGGAATTTTTTGAAGGACGGGACCATTTTTTGCAGGTTCTACCCGACCGCAGTCCGGCACCGGCGGGAGAGGCGGCGCCGATTGATTTACAGGAGAATATCGGCTGGTCCATGTCCCTCGGAAAGCAATACGCGGGGCTGAAGCGATTCGATATTTTGCAGCCGGGTAGTCCCTCGGCCGGCTTCGCAACACACGGGGACAGCGCCGGAAGTATTTCAGGAACAGGAACAGGAGCATTTAGCCCAACCGATTCGTTTTTCGAGGCGGGGTCGGCGGGTACGGCAGAGATTGTGGTAGACTTGGTGGATCCATACGGGGTCCGCTCCACTGCGGACGTGTTGGCGGAGTTCACATCCGGAAAGGTTCTTCAATGGCCGCTGAGTTTCCAGTTACAATATCCCTTTGGGTACGAAAGTTTGTGGGACGATGCGGATTTGACCTTCTGGGGGGACAACAACCCTCCGTTTTGGACGAACCCTCAAGGCCATTCCGTCTTTTGGACAGGCCCGGAAGGCTATTGGATTACCGTGGAAGACTCCCTTACCGGAAACGGTGAACCCAACGGGTTCGATGTCCGGCTCGAAAGCGTCCAGACGGGCGATCCGTATCGGCTCTACTCTTTTCGTGTTTCCGGGGAAGTGCTGACGCTGTCGGTTTACCGGGGGTTCGGGCAACAGGTCCGGGAGGAAACCTTGAGCCGTGATGCGGCAAACGGCGACTGGATTCACGTGATCAAGGAACCGAACGGCAGCGACATAATCCGCACCCGTTCCATACTTTCCGCTAACGTGTCCGGCGGTGTGGTCGAAGATTGGACGGCGGAGACGCTTGTGACTTGCGGGGCGGGCCTTCCCTCGTCGCGGTCGGTGAAGACTTTCCAGGTGTTTGAGTGGCCCGACCCGGGCAACAGCGGAGAGTACCTTCGGCAAAACCGACTCACCGGTTACCATCAATATTCCGACCTTTCCGCCGGTCCTTTCCTCTCCACCGACTTTAGCTACTATACCGAGCATTCAACCGATCAAGAAAAGGCGAGTTTCCTGCGCCTCAAGAGTTGGACAGAGCGGGCGCACGGGAGCAGTCCTCCGCGGCGCTGGGAAGCCTATTCTTACCATGGTGCGTTTGATGGCGGTTTATACGGCGGCAAGCCCGGGCGGCTCCATCGCAAGATCACTCCTTTTGGCGATACACCCGAGCTGCCCCCGCAGAATCCTTCGGCTGCGGAGGTCGGCCGGGTTTCGGAGTATTTCTACTCGATGGATCACCCTCGTGCCCGGGATTTTGGTGACTATGTTTCCCGACGTCGGGAAACGGTCTTTCCGCCGGATCCGCAGGACGGAAGCCCGGTTGTCGTGCTTCAGTCGGATCTCGTCCACGATTGGAGTAACGACGGCTCTGCAACAATCATGACAATCTTCGGAAGACTCAATCAAGCTACGACCGCTTATCCGGAGGTCTCCATATCGTGGACATTCGATCCGCTTTCAGCAATTACAGGGCTGGAATTCTCGCGCTTTAACCGCGTGGTGAAACATTCGGTGGAGTCCGACGGCTCAAACAAGGCGCAAACGGCTTCGTTCACCTACATCCCCGAAACACCGGACCATCCCGGCGCGCCGTTCGCGGCCTTCACGGCAGAGAATCAACTGGCATTGCCGGCCACCGCATTCAGCTTTGGCTCATCTGTCAGTGACTCGGCCTTTTACGCCACAGTCACCGTCTCTGGGATTTACGATGGTCCAAACCATAGCACACAGCGCCCTGTTCCACTGTTGCAGACAAACGAATCCACTATGGAGCGTAGATTTTTCAACCGCCATTCGGAGTTGCTGCGCAAGGAGATCTACCTTTGGACGGGAGCGTCCGGTGTGTATGGCACCGATCCGTCGGCATGGGCGCTCATCAGTTGGGAGAACCGGAGCTACAGCGACAACCGCCTCGTCGAAACGGAGGACAGCCGCGGGATGGTGGAAGAGCGCGTCTATTACGGTCCCCTCAGTCCGCATTACGGGATGCTGAAGAGTGTCGAGGATGCCGCCGGCCGCCTTACCACCTACACCTACGATTTGCTCGGCCGCACTACCGCTGTGATCACTGCAGCGTCCGTTGTCACGCTCGACGGAACATCCGTCGAGGTGCCGGAGCGCGCGGAGGAGCTTCACTACGATGCCAGCGGGCGCGTCCTCAAGCGCACCGTCAACGGCGCACCCGTCGAAGCCAGCCGCTTCGACTTGGCTGGTAACCTCCTCATTCGCATCGACGGCGACGGTGACGGCACGCTCTACGACTACTCTCAATTCGACGAGAACTCAGTCACCGGGCAGCAAGTGTGGGGTACCGGGGAATGGAGTGGCATCGGCACCGCCGACGCCAACTGGACCGCCCTCTACAATCTTGCTCCGCAGCACGGCGACGTCGTTACCGAGCATTACCGTGACGGTCGGCTCAAGCGACGCTCGGGAGCGGGAATCGTTGAGAAAAAATGGAAGTTCACCGTCACGGAAGACGACCCCATCCATCCCGCCACCCGCACGGTCGAGAGCGTGGTCACCGGCGCAACCGAAAAAATCACCGTGCGGACGGGTCGGGACTCGCTCGGGCGCGTCACCTACGAGCAGACACCGAACATGCATGGCGGCTTTCGCGCTGTTACCTACGACTACGGGCACGATTTTGAGAACAATGCCTCGGTGGTTGGCAACGGCGCCGATGTGGGGCCTCCTTATTTCACATCGGCTCCCGGCCACACCGGCTCCGGCCAAGTCTCGCGTGTCTCCACCGTCCGGACCGATGGAGACGGGCAAATCATCGGCCATGAGGAAGACGGGCAGTTCATCCCCGACAGAATGACCGCCGACACGCTTTACGAATATGACCACCTCGGTCGCCTCGCCGAAGAGCGCCTCGACGTCCTCCCCGCGGACGAAGTCCAGACCGACGTCGGCTTCTCCGACACCGTCCGCCCGCGCGTCACCCGCCGCCACTACGGCTACCTCCACACCGGCGGGGGCAACTGGTGGCGCGAGGAATGGTCCGAGGCCCTCCATCTCGACGGCAACGACGACGCATGGGTGCAGACCGCCCGTACCCGCGAGCGCGTCGGCGGCTTCGGCACCGACGGCAGCTTCAACATCACCGCCGAGACCCGCGAATGGGGGCTCGCCGGCGGCACCCACCTCGACGCCGCCACCGTCACCACCGCCGCTGTCGACCGCGACGCCATGGTCTCCCGTGCCACCGTGGTTCAGCCCGGCGGGCGCACCGCGGAGGTCTGGTCCTCGCACGGGCTTACCTTCCTTGAGCGCGAGCCCGGCGCGGGAAGCACCCGTTACACCTACGACGGCCAGTGGCGCGTTTCCCGTCTTTACGGCCCCCGCGGCGTCCTCGTCGAAGAGCGGCACTACGCCGCTCCCGGCGGGCAAAAGCTCTCCCACGTGCGCGGCCGCCCGGCGGACGCCGCCGCCCTCGCCACCCTCCGCACCTACGCCTACGAGAGCGGCGCCTCCGGCGGGCGCCTCGTCCTCGAGACCGACGCGCACATGGAGACCACCCGCTATGCCTACAATCCCCGCAGCCAGATCACCCATACATGGGGCACCAAAGTCTACCCCGTCGAATACGACTATGACGACCACGGTCGCCGCATCTCCATGACCGCCTACCGCGACGAAGGCCCCCAGGGCACCCGCTTCCACGCTGCCGAATGGCCCGGCGACACCGGTCCCGGCGACACCACCCAATGGGAGTTCGACCCCGCCACCGGCCTGCTCACGGAGAAGGAAGACGCCAAAGGGCGCGTCACCGAATACGGCTACGACGCCTTCAACCGGACCGAGACCCGCCTCCTGCCCACCAACCGCCTCAAGCGCACCGTTTACAACAAGCAGACCGGCGAAGTCTTCGCGGAAAAGTACTACCTCGCCTCTTCCCTCGGCGACTTCGGCACCCCCGACCCCGACACCCCCGCCGTCCACTACGCCTACAACCGCCTCGGCCAGACCGAGCGCGTGCGCGACGCCCTCGGCGAACGCACCTTCACCTACGCCGATCCGGACTCAAGCGGCTCCCGCGACGGCCTCCTCTTCGGCGAGACCCTCCCGCTCGGCTACGGTGCCCACACCTACACCATCCAGTACGACTACGATTCCGCCCGCCGCCGCCTCGCCTCCCTCGACCACGGCCCCGGCGCACAGCCCACCGTCGGCCTCTCCTTCGGTTACCGCTCCGCCCAGCCCGTCGGCCTCCTCCAAACCATCACCGCCACCGGCAGCAACCAGCCGACGCGCACCCACACCTACGGCTACCTCCCGCAGACCGCGTGGGTCCAGACCGTCACCTCCGGCAGCCTCACGCAGACCCGCGGCTACGAGACCCACCGCAACCTCGTGCGCTCCACCGAAGCCGCATGGAGCGGCTCCCCCCGCGCCACCGTCACCCACACCCGCGACGCCCTCGGGCGCATCACCACGCTCGACCGCGAAGACGGCATCTACGCGCTTTACAGTGGCGGGGGCATCCGCCAGAGTTTCACCTACACCTCGAAAGGCGAATTGGAAACCGCGCAGACCAGTCAGTTCGGCAGCCCGCACACGCCCGTGCCCGGGCGCTCGCTCGGGCTCAGCTTCGATGGACAGGGCAACCGCCTCACGCTCGAAGTCGACGGCGAACTCTCGCACGCCTACACGCCCAACGAAGTGAACGAATACACCCACGTCGCCTACGGCGCGCACGCCGCCGCCGTCTCCGGCACGGCCGTGGACCCCGGGCGCGTCGTTGTCGGCGGGGAACTCGCCGTGCGGCAGGACGCCTTCTTCCACCGCGGCTACAGCGCCGGGAGCACCGGGCAGTGGCTGCTCGAAAACGTCTTCGCCGCCGCGCTGCCGCCGCCCGGCGAGTATGCCACGCAAGTCGCCGCCGCGCAAAAGGAAGTGCGCGTGCCCCCCGCCGCCGTCAGCCCGACTTATGACGAAGCCGGGAACCTGACCGCCGACGGGCAGTGGACCTACCACTATGCTGAGCCTGCGAAGTCCCGCCGGAGCGCAGCGGAGGGTACCGGGCGAAGCCCGAGCGGGAACGGCAACAACCGCCTCATCCGCATGACCAGCGCGCTCCCGCACCCCGACGGCAAATGGCGCGAGCTGGTTTTCGTCTACGACTACCTCGGCCGGCGGGTGAACAAAACCGTCAAGGCGCTCTTTTCCTCCGGCCCCGGCAGCGACTACAACACCCTCTCGCGAACCGCCTTCGCCTACTGGGAGTGGCACCTGCTCGCCGAAATTGATTTCATCAACACCTGGGCGCCGGAGATGCGCCGCAGCTACACCTGGGGACTGGACAAAGAAGGCGTGCGCCCCGGCGCCGGCGGCGTCGGCGGTCTCCTCCAGGTCACCGACCACGCCACCTCCAAAACCTACTACGCCCTCAACGACTACCTCGGCAACGTCATTGGGTTGGTCGATGGGGCGGACGGCACTGTGGCCGCCGTTTACGAGTACGACCCGTTTGGAAGACCGTTGCGTGCGACAGGGACTTATGCGGAACAGAACCCGATTCGCTTCAGCAGTCAGTACACGGATAATGAGACGGGCATGGTGTATTTCGGCTTCCGCTACTACCACCCCGAATGGGGCCGCTTCTTGAACCGCGATCCGATTGAGGAACTTGGCGGCGAGAACCTGTATCGCTTCGTCAGCAATGATCCGGTGAATCGGTGGGATTTGCTGGGGTTGATTCTCGGCGCACCATTTCCCAAGTCGCTTTCAAAT
>SKLD01000458.1 GCA_007123395.1 Opitutales bacterium | reverse complement strand
TCGGAGTTCATGCGCACGCTGCGGCAGCGCTACACGCGGTGGTTCAACCTCGCGCACGGGACGGCGGGGACACTGTGGGCGGAGCGCTTCGGCAGTGTGCTCGTGCAGGACACGCCGTGGCTAGTCGGTTTGATCGCGGCCTATATCGACCTGAACGCGGTGCGGGCGGGCTTGGCAGATTTGCCGGAAAATTACCGCTGGTGCGGCTACACGGAGGCGCTGGCGGGAAAGGAAGAGCTTTGCCGCGCGCTGGCCGCCTGTTTCCCGGGGGCAAAGGACTCGGCGGAGGCGCTCGCGTGCTACCGTCTGCTGATGCTCGGAAAGGGAGCGGCGGCGAAGGGCGACGGCACGGGCGCGCGGATCGACCCGGCGGCGCTGCTGGAAGCGGTGAAGAACGGCGGGGAACTGGAGCCGCACGAGTTGGTGCGGCTGCGGGCGCGGTTTCTCACGGAAGGGCGGGCATTGGGTTCAAGCGAATGGCTGGAAGAGGGCGAAGGCGCAGGGATTCTTGCTAAATTGAAGCGGCCGCCGCCGTGTCGACCGATCGAGGTGCTCGACAACGTCGATCTCGTCGTCGCTCGCTCACGGGCGAGGTATCGGGCCGTCGAAGACCCGCAAAGCTAATTCCGGCGCTCCGCTGACTTATACGCTTCCTAAACGGGGACCGTCAAAATGGTCAACCCGCCGTCAATCGACCGCTGTGACTGTCACGGGCACTTCCCTGTCTCCTTGCCGGGCAAAGTCCATCACTTGGATCATGAGCCCGGAGCGAGCATTGCGCTCGACTTGAAGGATGACGGGCAAATCCGGAAACTGCGAGCGGGTGACGCGGACGACATTCTCAACGCGGGCGAGTGAGATATTTGAGCCGTCATGAACAATCTGGCCGGTCGCGGTGAGGCGGAAGATCATGGGGTCGCGGTCTTCATCTCTTTCGCGGTCCGGGCTGGGCTGGGGCCGGTCGACACCGAGCCCGCGCTCGTCCACAAAAACGGTTGTGACAATGAAGAAAATCAGGAGAATGAACACCATATCAATCATCGGAGAGATGTTGATATTGGTCTTGTCCTCTTCTCTGTTGATGGAATTGCGTCTGCTCATGAATCGAAATCACAGTTTGCTGATGAAGGGAAAGATGCCTCCCGCGCCCCCGCCGTTCAAGGAAATTGTCGCGAAGAACTGCGCCGCGCCGGTGCGTTGAGCCACACCATGATCCGTTTCACGCCATCGCAGCCCTCGCTCCTGGGGGAAACTCCGGATGCGGTCGGACGCCTCGTGGCGCCCGCTCGGCAACCGCCGTTCCGCTCGAAGCAGCTCATGGAGTGGCTGTACAAGCGCCGCGCGGCGGCTTTCGCGGAAATGACCAACCTCCCGGCGGAACTGCGGGAGTGGCTGGAGGCCAACTTCCGTCTGAACCCCGCCCGGCTTGTGCTTCTCAAGCGCGCGAGCGACGTCACGGAGAAACTACTCCTCGAGCTGGAAGACCGCTCCCTCATTGAGACCGTGCTCATTCGCTACCCCCAGCGCGGCGTCGGCGTAGAGACAGCCCGCCGCACCATATGCGTCTCCAGCCAGGTGGGCTGCGCCTACGGGTGCCGCTTTTGCGCCTCGGGCCTCGACGGATGGAAGCGCAACCTCACCGCCGCCGAGATCGTCGCCCAGTTTCTCCACGTCTGCCATGTCGAGGAGGACCGCCGCGGACGGCTCCCAAAGGACGCCCTTCCGTTCGACAACGTCGTCTTCATGGGTATGGGCGAGCCCCTCGCCAACTACGACGCCGTCATGGCGGCCATCCGTGCGCTCAACGCTCCGTGGGGCCTCGGTTTCGGCGCGCGGCGCATCACCGTCTCCACCTCCGGCCTTGTCCCGGAAATCCTCCGCCTCGCCGAAGAGCCGGTGCAGTTCCGCCTCGCCGTCAGCCTGCACGGCGCGACCAACGAAGTGCGCACGCAAATCATGCCCGTCAACCGCAAGTATCCACTGGAGAGCCTCGTGCCCGCCGTGAAAAGCTTTGCCGAGCGCCGGGGACGCATGGTTACGCTCGAATACATCCTCATCGAAGACGTAAACGACACCTTCGACCAAGCCGAGGCGCTCACGGGCATCGCGCGCGAAGTCCGCGCCCACGTCAACCTCATCCCCTACAACCGCGTCGAGGGCCTGCCGTGGAAGCGCCCCAACCTCAAGCGTCAGGAGGCCTTCGCGCGTATCCTCCGTGACGCCGCCGTCCCCCATACCATCCGCAAAGAAAAGGGCCACGACATCGACGCCGCCTGCGGACAACTCCGCTTGCGCACCGAACAAGACCGCGCCGCGCAAGCGGTGCGTCAAACGTCAGCATAAATTCCCAAACCCCGGCTTACCCAATGCGGCAGCCACTCGGGACATTGGGAAAGCCTTTTTTCCACCCGGCCACGCGCAAGAAGCCGCGGAGACAAAGCAGGCTGATTAGCCGCCGTATACTGCCCGCATCGGTCCGCCCCCGCGCGCTTCGCAGAGCCGCGGAAAAAATCTGCATTTTCCCCTTGATATTCTACTATTTCACTGTAGATTTCCCAATAAACAATGAAGATAGGGAAACGAACGGAATACGGATTGCGCGCATTGATCAACCTCGGGATCGCGGAGGAACTGGAACAACGGTTGGTAACCGCGAGCGAGCTGGCGGCGTGCGACAATTTGCCGTTGAAGTTCGTGGAGCAGATCATGGGGGACCTGCGGGCGGCCGGATACGTGGAGACGAAGCGGGGCCGTTTCGGCGGGTATTTCATGGCCAAGCCGGCCTCTTCTGTCACGATCGGAGAACTGGTCCGGCTCTTGGACGGTCCCCTTGCTCCGATCGCCTGCGCCAGCCAATCCGCCTATCAGAAATGTTCCTGTCCCGACGAGACGCACTGCGGCCTGCGCATGATCATGATCGATGTGCGCAACGCCATCTCAAACATCCTCGACCGCTACACGCTCGCGGACGTCGTCGAGGTGACCTTGCGCAAAATCCGCCGGGACGGCGCGGACCACTATTTCCTGACAAAAACATCGACGGACGGAAAGGAGCCCCGGAAAGGGACGCCCCCGGATGCCTCCGACGGTTTCCTCGCCGGACTCGCCGAAACCATGACCGAAAACTGATTTCCAGCCAATGAACCCGACCCTTGAGAGAACAAGCACGGAAGCCGAGTGGCTATGCCTCGTTACCGAGAAGGTGAAAAAACTGCGCTTCGGCGTGGTGCAGATCATCGTGCACGAAGGCAAAGTGACGCAGATCGAGAGCACGGAAAAGACGCGCATCGGCCACGATGGCGGCTGGCGCCGGGGCTCTGCCTGACCCGCCCATATACTTTTTCCAAAGACCCACCGTAGCCGCGGAGGTCGCACAAGACAACCAACCGACATCCAATCCGCGCCGACAAAAAGGCGCACCAGACGGCTGACCGGACCACCGGAGGCATCTTATGAAAAGACAGCCGTTATGCACAATTCAAAACGTATCCACCGGACCAGCACGCTCCTTGTGCTGCGGGCCCTGCTTCTCAGCACTCCGCTGCTCATTCTCGGTTGCGGGAAGAAAGACGACGAGGCCAGCGGCGAACGCGTCGAGTTTCTCAATGTTTCCTACGATCCGACACGTGAGTTTTACCGTGAGTTCAACCGCGGGTTCGCCCGCCACTGGGAGGAAAAAACCGGGCAGCGCCTCAACATCGACATGTCGCACGGCGGGTCAGGCCGCCAGGCCCGCTCCGTCATCGACGGCATCCAGGCGGACGTCGTCACGCTCGCCCTCGCGGTCGATGTGGACGCACTGGCCGAGCGCGGGCTTCTGCCCCGGGACTGGCAGTCGCGGCTCCCCGACAACAGCGCGCCGTATCAGTCGACCCTCGCCTTCCTTGTGCGCAAGGGCAACCCGCACAACATCCGCGATTGGGACGATTTGATCCGCCCCGGCGTGCGTGTCATCACGCCCAATCCAAAAACCTCAGGTGTCGCCCGCTGGAACTATCTCGCCGCGTGGGGCTGGGCACTGCGTCACTTCGACGGTGACGAGGCCCAGGTCCTTGACTACATGACCAAGCTCTTCCGCAACGTTCCGGTGCTCGATACGGGAGCGCGCGGTTCTTCCACCACCTTCATGGACCGGCGCATCGGTGACGTCTTGATCAACTGGGAAAACGAACTGCTGCTCGCCTTGGCGGACCGCGGGGATGATTTCGAGATCGTCGTGCCCTCGGTGAGTATCCTCGCAGAACCCACTGTCGCATGGGTCGACCGGAACATCGACCGCCGGGGCACACGGGCGGCGGCCGAAGCGTACCTGCAATTCCTATACAGCGACTTCGGACAGGAATTGGCCGGAAAGCACTTCTACCGGCCTTCCAATCCGGCCTTTCTGGAGAAATTCGAACACCAATACCCCGATCTCGAGCTATTTACCATCGACGACATTTTCGGAGGCTGGGCCACGGCCACGGAACGCCACTTCAGCGACGGCGGTGTCTTTGATCAGATTTTCCAGCGATGATGCGGAGCGTGTTTCGGCACTCCCGGATAGTCAACCATTCCAATTTCATATCACACCACATCGGTTTTCCATCCACTATGGTGGAAGCGGCATCTTACCGCTTTCTGTCACCGCCGCGAAAGCGGCAAGATGCCGCTTCTACTTCCCCGCGTTGCAACGACCAGGAGACGATCAGTATGAGCCCCATCCCTACCCTATTGCGTAGCCTTCCCCACTCCGCGCGCCCGCCCAAACCCAACCGCCGCGTCCTCCCTGGATTCGGCCTCACGCTGGGTTTTGCCGTGGCCTATCTCGGCCTCATCGTGCTCATACCGTTGGCCGGGGTCTTCCTCCGCGCATCGGGCATGACATGGGAGGAGTTTTGGACGATCACCACCTCGCGGTCCGTCGTAGCCACCTACAAAATCACCTTCGGGGTTTCCCTCGCCGCCGCAGTCACCAATGCCGTTTTCGGGCTCATCGCCGCATGGGTTCTCGTGCGCTACCGGTTTCCGGGCAAAAGGATCTTCGACGGCATCGTCGATCTACCCTTTGCATTGCCGACGGCCGTCGCGGGCATCGCCCTGACGACCATCTATGCGGAAACCGGTTTCCTCGGGCAATTCTTCTACGCATGGGGCATCGAAACCGCCTACTCGCGCATCGGTATCTACATTGCCCTTACATTCATCGGACTTCCGTTTGTGATCCGGTGTCTCCAGCCGGTTCTTGAGGATCTCGACAAGGAAGTCGAGGAAGCCTCCGCCACGCTCGGTGCCGGACGCTGGCAAACTTATCGGCGGATCATCTTCCCCGCCATCCTTCCCGCATGGCTGACCGGTTTCTCGCTCGCCTACGCCCGCGCCGTAGGCGAATACGGATCGGTCATCTTCATCTCCGGCAACATGCCGTTCCGCACCGAGATCACCCCGCTGATAATCGTCAAATACCTTGAGCAATACCAATTCGCCGAAGCCACCGCCGTCGCCGCCGTGATGCTCGTGGCCTCTTTCATCATCCTGCTCTTCATCAACATTCTGCAGCGCTGGAGCGAGTCCTTCGGGAAAGCGAGGAGCTAGGATGGAAGCCAAAAAAACCATGCACGCACCTAAACTACACCGCTTCCGCGCCTCGTCGGTGCCCCGTACCCGCTTCGCCACCACGGAGCATCCGGCTGTGCGGTGGTTGCTCACCGGCATCACGGTGACCTTTCTCACGGTTTTTCTCCTCTTTCCGCTCTTCACGGTCTTCCACGAGGCATTCAGTCGCGGGATGGAGATGTATCTGGCGTCCTTTGACGACCGCTTCATCCGCCACTCCATTAAGCTCACACTCATGACAGCGGCGATCGCCGTGCCGCTTAATCTCATCTTTGGCATAGCGGCCGCGTGGGCGGTGACGAAGTTTGATTTCCGGGGAAAAAGCCTCCTTGTGACAGTCATCGATCTTCCCTTCTCGGTCTCTCCCGTCATTGCCGGATTCGTATTCATCCTGATCTTCGGTGCCCACGGCTACCTCGGACCGTGGGTGGAGAAGGCGGGAATTCAGATTGTCTTTGCCTTCCCCGGTATCGTCCTCGCCACGACATTCGGCACGGTGCCTTTCATCGCCCGTGAGTTGATTCCGCTCATGGAGGCGCAGGGCCGCGACGAAGAATACGCCGCCATGACACTCGGCGCCTCCGGATGGCGGACGTTCTTCAAAGTCACCTTGCCCAACGTGAAATGGGGTCTGTTTTACGGGGTCATCCTCTGCAATGCCCGCGCGATGGGGGAGTTCGGCGGCGTCGAAGTGGTTTCGGGCAGCATCAGCGGCCGCACCAACACAATGACCCTGCAGATCCAGCAGCTTTACTTCGATTACGCCACGGTTCCCGCCTTCGCCGTGGCCTCGGTTCTCGCCTTCCTCGCCCTCGTTACACTCATCCTGAAGAATGCACTCGAATGGTGGTCCCACCGCTGAGCAGCGCCTCGATCCGACAGTGTCAATGTCCACTCGTTGCCAAACTGACATTCGCCAAGCCCTTGCGGGCGGGCGATGAATCAGCCCGCCTACTTCCATACACTCACTACACCGTAACCTCCCACCGCCTATCACCACTCAGCCGAACGTCTAAAAAATGAGCATCCAAGCCATCCAGATTCAAAAAACCTTCGGTAGCTACCGGGCATTGGACGATGTTTCCCTCGAAGTGCCCGACGGCAAACTCGTTTCCTTGCTGGGCCCGTCGGGATCGGGAAAGACAACGTTGCTGCGCATCCTCGCCGGTCTGGAGTTCCCCGACTCGGTGGAGACGAGCCGCGTGCTCTTCCACGGCAAAGACGTGACCGCCACACCGGCGGGCAAGCGCGGGGTGGGCTTCGTCTTCCAGCATTACGCGTTGTTCAAACACATGACGGTGGCGTCCAATATCGCTTTCGGGCTCCAGTCGCTTCCGCGCCGGGAGCGTCCCTCCCGTGATCAAATCAAAGCACGGGTAGCCGAACTGCTTGGCCTCGTGCAACTGGACGGGCTCGCGAAACGCTATCCGAGTGAACTGTCCGGCGGGCAGCGTCAACGCGTCGCCCTCGCCCGCGCCCTCGCCATGAGACCAAAAGTGCTCCTCCTCGACGAACCCTTCGGCGCACTCGATGCCAAAGTGCGCAAGGACCTGCGCCGTTGGCTGCGCACGTTCCAGGAAGAGATCAAGGTAACGACTGTTTTTGTGACCCACGACCAAGAGGAAGCGCTCGAGTTGGCTGACGAGGTTGTCATCATGAACAATGCGAAGATCGAACAGGTGGGGGGGCCGCAGACCGTTTACGACCGGCCGGTTTCGCCCTTCGTCATCGAGTTTCTTGGCAACGTGAACCGCTTTGTCGCCGGGGTGGGATCAAGCCGGTCGCCGGACCGTCCGAGAGACGTTCTCTACGTGCGCCCGCACGACGTCGAATTGGAGCCGGAGGAAAGCGAGACGCACGACTACGCCCTGAAAGCGAAAGTGCAGCACATTTTTTCCGCCGGCAACTACGGCCGCGTAACGCTTGAACGACTCGGCACGCACGAGCCCTTTGAAGCAGAGGTCGCCCGTGAACGCTTGCGTGAACTCGATCTGCGGCCGGGCAAGGTGGTCTCCGTGGTTTTCCGCCACGTGCGCCTCTTCCCCAAGGGACAATTCCTCGAAGCCGATATCAAAGACGGCAAACTGGAAGCGGTGGCCGGTTGAATGAATGTTTGAATCATCGCGGGGTTTGACAGAGTGATCGGATCCGGCAGCATTCGGGCCAAAATTCTCCGCTCAGCAAACCGCCGGTTTCATGCCTGAATCATCGCCCTCTTCCTGTACCCCGCCGACCCCCGCCGACTTTTGCAGAAGCCCTCGTCGTTTGGATCAAGATCGGCTTGCTCAGTTTCGGGGGACCAACCGGACAGATCGGGCTCATGCACCGGGAGTTGGTCGAGACCCGGCGCTGGATCAGCGACCGGCGTTTCTTGCACGCGTTGAACTACTGCATGCTTCTACCCGGACCGGAGGCGCAGCAACTGGCCATTTACACGGGCTGGCTCCTGCACCGCACGGCGGGCGCGCTGATTGCCGGGGCGCTCTTTGTGCTGCCGGGCGCGCTGCTCATCGGCGTGATCAGCTACGTGTATGTTGTTTTCGGAGATGTGCCGCTGATCGATGCCGTCTTTTACGGATTGAAGCCAGCCGTGCTCGCCATCGTGGCCGCCGCCGTCATCCGCATTGGTCGGAAGGTGCTGCGCAAACCGCTCATGTGGGCAGTTTCAGGGGCGGCCTTTGTGGGCCTGTTTTTCCTCGGGCTGCCCTTTCCCGTGATTATCCTCGGTGCACTGGCCATTGGCATTCTCGGCGGGCAATGGTTTCCCGCTCTGTTTCCAGCTAAGACCGGCGACACTCAAGGGGACGGTGCCGCGGGCAAAGGATACGTGATCGGGGATGACGGCCCGCCCGCCTGCGCACGACCGACTATCGGAAAAACGCTCGCGACGGCGGGTCTGTGGTCGCTCGTCTGGCTGGCCCCGGTGTTCGCAGCCCTGCTGTTTCTGGGACACGGGCACCTCCTCACAGAACAGGGCCTGTTCTTCGCGCGGGCCGCCCTCGTGACGTTTGGCGGGGCCTACGCGGTGCTCCCCTATGTCGCCCAGCAGGCAGTGGAGGCCCACGGGTGGATCAGCGCCACGCAGATGATCGACGGGCTCGGCCTTGCCGAAACGACGCCCGGCCCCCTCATTCTCGTCCTCCAGTTTGTCGGCTTTGTCGGCGGATGGCAGCATCCGGAAACTGTTTCGCCCATCGGCGCAGCAGTCACGGCCGCCTTGATGACGAGCTGGGTCACTTTTGTGCCGGGCTACCTGTTCATATTGGCGGGGGCTCCGGTTGTGGAGCACACGCGCGGCCACCTGCGGTTGCAGATGGCCCTTAGCGCTGTAACCGCTGCCGTGGTGGGCGTCGTCCTCAACCTATCCGTTTGGTTCGGTATGCACGTGATTCTTCCGAAAGAAACATCCGCCGATTTCATCTCCCTTGCTCTCGCCCTCATCTGCTTCGCCCTCCTGCAGCGTTGGAAGTGGGATGTCGTGCACGTAGTCCTTCTCGGGGCCGCCTGCGGCGTCGCCCTCCACTTCATGACGGTTTCCCCTTGACCAATAAACACGTAAGCTGTCCGCCCCCGACAGCAACTCCCTCCCCGCCGTCCATCCGATAGCGCCGGTTCTACAAGAGGTTCCGCAAGAACCGGCGCGAGAGGCACATCAGTGGTCACGCCGGAAGAGACAGTCCAGTCACTCGGATCACGGAGAGACGCCCGCTCGACAATAATGCTACTGCGCCCCCATTATTTATGAATCCAATTGACGGCTCACCGGTGCTTCGCGAACCGAACGGCCATGAAAGAAGCGACTATCCGAAAACATCCTACTACAAGTCGCGCAGGCTGCACAGCCCGTCCCACACGCCGCCGCGCATCGGCCTCGGCGGCGTCTTGCGCTGTCCATAGGTCTCCTTGTTCGCCCGCAGCCACTCTTGCATCCACGCGTTGCCCCCGATCACCGCGCCGTCCGTCAGGTAGCGCACACGGCAATGCAGCAACTGCGCCAGCGACAGCTTCCCGGCACGCCGGTCCCGCACTTTTCATCACGGCCGGCGATTTTCGGCCTGCAAAAATCCTTTGCGCGCGGGGACATGTCTTCGAATGATGGCCGCGTTGAAGAAAGAAAGACCGCCCTTGAGTTCGCTCGACCCTCTGAAATTGCCGCGTATGGTGATCACGCCGGTGCGCAACCGCGTTCAGTTTGTCATCGAATCGATGCTATTGAGCGGAACGCTCATGCGCCTGGCCCTCGCAGCGGCGGTGATTGCTGTGACGGCCGGTTTTACGGGCATTCTCGGCTTTCTTGCGGCGTGGGGGACGGAGCAGTCGTTTGAGGGATTGGGGCAGGCCGTCTGGTGGTCATTCCTGCGCCTCTCCGATCCGGGTTACCTGGGAGACGACGAGGGCTTCTATCTACGCGTGGTCTCGACCCTCGTGACCGTTGCCGGGTATGTTCTCTTTCTCGGCGTCCTTGTGGCCATCCTCACCCAGGGTCTGAATGAGCAAATCCGGAAAATGGAGATGGGGCTGACGCCGATCTCCCAGCGAAGCCATGTGATTTTTCTCGGATGGTCGAACCGAATGCCGGGCATCCTGCGCAACGTGGTCGTGTCCGAGAAGCGGCTGCGGCGATTCCTGCGCCGGGTCGGGGCGAAGCGCCTGAAAATGGTTCTCCTCGTCGAGGAGGTCATGCCCACGCATACAGCGGAGTTGCGCAGCCATCTGGGCCATCGTTGGGACCCCTCGGACGTTATCCTGCGTTCGGGTTCACCGCTGCGGCTGGACCATCTGATGCGCGTCGACTATCTCAATGCCAGCGCAATTGTCCTGCC
>SKLD01000023.1 GCA_007123395.1 Opitutales bacterium | reverse complement strand
CGGAGCGCTACAAGAGCTGCGTGGTGCAGGACAGTCCGCAGGTGCTGCGTGTGGTGGGGGCGTATATCGAGCTGAACCCGGTGCGCGCGGGCTTGGCGGAGCATGCGGCGGCCTACCGCTGGAGCGGGTATGGGGCGGCGGCGGGCGGAGAAGCGCCGGCTTCGCTGCGCACATGGGCGCGGGCGGGGATTGTGGGGATGCTGGGGAAGGGGAGAAAAGAGGCCGATGGCGAGGAAGGGGACGCAATGCGTTTCATTGAAACCTACGGGACTTTGTTACGGTTGAAGGATGACACCGGCAGGGCAGGGAAAGATGAAGGAGGCGGTGACGAGGGGAATTCTTCCAACGCAGGGATACCTGAATCTGCCCTGCTTGCCCGCATTCCCGGATTATTGCGCGGAGCCGCAGTTGGAACGCTTGAATTCGTGCAAACGTTTTTCGGCCCAGGGCGGACACCCCGCCGGGTTTCCACGGCTTGCGGCAGGGAGGAGATTGCGCTCTATCAAGGAAAGCGGTGTCGGTCGCCAGACCGGCTTGGCTGACGCTTACTTCACGGCGGCTTCTTTTTCTTCTTCGCGCTTGTCCTCGCCGCGTTCGGCGGCGGGTTCGCCGGGCTGTGGCTTTGATTGGGCGTCTTTCTTTCCCTTGGAATCGGAAGAGTCCATTGCCTCGCGGAAATCTTCCTGCACCTCCTGCGTGGCCTTCTTGAACTCTGTCATTGACTTGCCCAGACCGCGCGCGAGTTCGGGCAGCCGCTTGGCTCCGAAGAGAAGGAGGATGATAATGAGGATGACAACGAGTTCAGGACCGCTGGGTAGCCAAACCGCGAGAATTGATCCGTCTTGTAACATGGTGTAAGATGCTCTGTGGAAGATTATGAATGCGGGAGCGCGCCGCGAATGTGCGGATGCGCCTCCGAGTGTGAACCCGATTCTTCCAAACCTGCCATAATAAGATCATGAAACGAGCCTTTTTTCAAGCCCTAGTCCTCTTCGTCCTCCTCGGGATAACTTGGTTTTTTGTGGCGCTGCGTTTTTGCTCAAACGACGCGCGCCCGGTGGAGCCTCCTGCTCCGGTCGACGAGACGCTGCCCCCGGTGCTCGATGACGATGCGCCCGATCCTCCCGACCTAGCGCCGGCTGACGATACCGAGCCTGTCCCCGGTCTCGGCGAGGCGGCGTTGCCGCGCGATTTGGAGACTGCGGCCGGGCGGGCAATCGTGGCGGCTGCCGATGCATTGTCCGAAAGCCCGTCCCAGGCGCATGCGGCCGGCGTCTTCCGTGATCTCCGGGCAGAGCTGGCGGGGCTGCCGGAAGACGAAGCGGTGGAGGCGATCCAGGCGTTTCTCGCGACGGGCCGGGACGAGCGCACGCGATTGCCGTTCGGCGTGGGCAGGGAAGGGCGTCTTGACACGGCCCCGTCGCTGCGGGTCTTCCTGCTCGATGAACTGGGATCGCTCGACGCTGCCGCAGCGGCCCGGCTCGCTGAAAAGGGGTTCGAGGAAACGGCTTCGGCGGATGAATATGCGATTCACCTGCGTAATTTCGCTTGGGGCAGTGATCTGCCGGCGACGGAGCGGATTGCGAAAGTGAGGCAGCGCGCCGTCGAGATGACGCAGCGCCGTATCTGGCGGGAGGAGCCGACCGATGGCTTTGCCGAAGCATACGATGCTTTGGTCTACTCGAATGCCACCGAGGTTACGCTGCAACTCGCAGGTGACACGGACCGGTCCCGCCCGGGCAACATCCGCCGCCCGAGCAATCTGGCCCTCGACCGTCTCGTCATCGCCGCGCCGGAGGAGACTCTGCCGCAGATTCTTGAGGACATGGACAGTATGCGCGGCCAGCCCTACACCCGCGCGGGCTATTTTGCGCGCGCGGATCTCCGGGATCCGGCGCAATCGCAGATCGTCGAGTCCTATCTGCTGTCCGGTTCGGTTGAATCCCCGGAGCGGGAGTATTTTTTCGATCTCTTTCCGAATCACAATTTCCACCATTCACGGAATCTTCTGTCGGAAAACCAGTATGCGTCGCACGACGAGGTGGTGGAGCGCCTGCGCGGCGCCCTCGTCCGCGCTTCCGAGTGGTTGGATGACGAACGCTTCGCGAATTACGCGGAAGACATCGCACGTGCCCACCGGCGCCTCGCCGAAATCCTCGGCGATACTCCGGACCCGTAGAGGGCGGCGGAGCTTGCCGTGGAGCGCGCGGAGGGATTCTCTGCCGCCATCATGGATAAACCGCAACGCAGGCGACCCCGCAAAAGAAACTCTGCTGCTGCCGCGGGCCCGCCGCCCGCTCCGCCGCCGGAAAGCGATGCGTGGACGGCTCCGTGGGCGCAGATCAAATACTTCCGCTTCAATCCGCTGATCTTCAAATCCATGGTGGGCGCGGTCTCGCCGGACGCGAAGCCGGGCGACTGGGTGCGCGTCTATGATCCCGAGGGAAACCCGTTCGGCGAGGGGTTGCTCAACAGCTCGCGCGGTGCGCGGATCGGACTGCGTATTCTCCGACACGGTCCGGACGCGCGGGGCGAGGCGTACTTCGCCGAAGCAGTGGAGCGCGCCCTAGGCCTGCGGAGCGCATGGTGCGGCCTCGGTGGCGACTTGGAGACGACCAACGCCTACAGGATCATCCATTCGGACGGCGACGGACTGAGCGGACTCGTCGTCGACCGCTACGCGGATCTCCTCTCCGTGGAAGTGCATTCTCTCGGCATTTG
>SKLD01000090.1 GCA_007123395.1 Opitutales bacterium | reverse complement strand
GGCGGCTTCGTGTGGGAGAGCGGGTTCTTCCGCGTGAACAGCGACCAGCCGATCCTCGCCCAACCGCGCGGCGGCTTCCGCTTTGAGCACTGGCGGGGCGAGGGCGCGTCCGAACCCGCCGCCCCGGAGACCACCGTCGCCATGACGGAGGACCGGCGCCTCACCGCCGTCATGGAGCGCGAATGGTCGCTTATTCTCATTCCTGTCGAAGAAGACAGCGGCTTCGTCGAGGGCGGCGGCGACTTTCCCGTCGGCACCCGCACACCGATCAACGCCGTGCCCAACGAGGGCTTCACCTTCGAGCAATGGGAAGGCCCCGGCGTGGAGGATCCCTTCGCCGAATCCACCCACGTCACCGTGCGCAGCACCGAGCACGACCTCTACGCCATCTTCCGCCGCGAAGACAGCGACGACGACGATGACTCGGAAGACGAAGACGAGTCGCAGGAAGACTCCCCCGAAAGCGATCCCGACGGCGAACCGGACGACGACGAACGGGACGACGACAGCGACCGCGACGAGGATGAGCCGGAAGCCGAAGAACCGGAAGCCGAAGACGAACAGCCCGAGGACGAGGAAGAACCCGCCGACGAAGAAGAGCGCGAAGACGAGGCCGAGCCCGAACCGGAAGACGCCGCGGAAGAACCCGCGCCGGAAACGCCCGTCGGCCTCACCCCCGAGGAAGCCGACCAGATCCTCAACCTCCTCGACCCCACCGACCGCATCCTCCCCCTCACCGACGACACCACCGACCCCGCCGAACGCCGAACCGGCCGCGACTGGTGAAGGACATCCATTTTGAGACGGACATGCGTGTGTATGCGGCTGGCAAGGCCGTGATTACGAAGTTTATCGGTGGCTAGCCGAGACCGCTGTGGACCGTCTGCTGGCGTAGCCGGGTTGCTTTCAGCGCCCGGTCCGAGGCGGCGTGCGCGTCGTGGATTGACGAACATTCTCGGCGTCGCGGAAAGCGAGGGATTTTTGTCGGCTGCTTGCCGTTGCGGTGTCGGGGGATGAATCCCTCCGACTACTTTTCGCCCTCCAGTGGGCGAGGAATGGTCGAACCTGTCCGAGTCCATGACAAACTTCGTGATTGCACCCGGTTGGCAAGCACCGCCCTCCGTCGACTTGCCACAGGCGCGCGAATGCGCAAAGCTCTCCCATCATGCCGTCAGCCTGAACCACCGCTTCTACGCGACGGACGGCAAATACCTCACCGAATTTGCCTCGGGCGAAGCGGAAGTGCGCAGCCACGTCTTCGAAGGACTCGTCCTCCGCCGCGAGTGGCTCGACCCCATGGCCCTGCCCGATGTCGACGCCTGCCTACGCACGGCAAACTCGAAAGGCTGAACCGCCGGAGAGGGGACATTCCTGTCCCCGGCAACGCGGAGAGGGGACATTCCTGTCCCCGGCAACACCGGAGAGGGGACATGGGCTTCGCGAGTCTGGCCGCAGGCGGCTCGGCACCTGTCCCCCGGCACAGCGGAGAAGGGCCACCGCTCACCCACCTCCCCCTCTCCTGCGTTTCCGCCCGCCGTTGCGGCGGGGCGGTTGACAAGCATTCCCTTACGAAACAACAACGGTCTTTATGATTGAGTCGTCCAACGGGTATGGTCGTTGACAAGGCACAGCTCTGGTTGCGGGCGCTCGCAGTGGCGGCGCTCGTTGGTTTCGGCGTGGCGGCGACGGCGCGCGCGGAGGGCATCAGCGTGTCCGCCTCCGTCGAACCGCGGGAGATTTCCGTGGGCCAGTCGGCAGTCTACACTATCCGTCTCGTCAATACCCGCTCCGCGCCGGATCTGGATCCGCCGGAGGTGGAGGGTCTTGTCTTTGACTCACCGGGCCAGCGCTCGATGACGAACATCGTCAACTTCGAGCGCCGCGACGAGTTGCAGCTCACCTTCCGCGTTACGGCGGAGGAAAAAGGCATCTACCGCATCCCCGGCCGCACCTTGACGCTCCGCGGCAAAGAGTATCGGGTAAACGAGGTGGTCCTGCGCGTGACACCCATGGACGAATCCCTGCGGGACCTCTTCGAGCTGGTGTTGGAGCGCCCCGACCGACCGCTGTATATCGGCGAAGCCGTGCCCGCCACGCTCAAGCTGCGCCTGCGCGAGGATGTGCGGGCGAGCCTCGGTGGCTTGCCCGAACGCACGGGCGAGGCCTTCGTGCAAAGCGAATGGCCGCGCGAAGCCCGGCAGGGCACGGAGGTCGTCGACGGGCGGCGCTACCGCTTCGCGGCGTGGGATGTCGTCCTCAATCCCGTGCGCGCTGGCACGCAGACGCTCCGCTACCGCCTGCCCCTCGTCTACGAAAACCCCGCCCGCATGGAACGCGATTTCTTCGGTCGCCCCCGGCCGCGGCAGGAACGCGCCACCCTCACCACCGGCACCCTTGAAATCGATATACGCCGCCCGCCGGAGGAAAACCGCCCCGAGGCCTTCCGCAATGCCATCGGGCGCTTCGAGGTCGACGCCGCCCTGAGCGACCGCACGGTGCGCGCGGGCGAACCCGTTACGCTGACCGTTTCCCTCACCGGACGTGGCAACTTCGAGCGCATGGGTGCCCCCGGGATCGGCGAGGCGCCCGGCTGGCGCGTCTACCCGCCCCGCACACGGTTTGAAGCGGACGACAGCGATCCACGCGGCCTCTCCGGCACAAAGCACTTCGAATACCTCATTATTCCGGACAACGAGGAGGTGAGCCTCGTGCCCGAATTCACCTTC
>SKLD01000010.1 GCA_007123395.1 Opitutales bacterium | reverse complement strand
CGCGGTAAAAGCCCCAACTGCCCACGGAGACGCGGGTGTTGAACTGCAACTCATCCCGCGGCATACGCGTAACGTAATTGACCACTCCTCCGAAATTACCGATGCCATAGAGAAGCGCGTTCGGACCGCGCACGACATCCACTTGCGTGACATTAATGGTGTCCGAGGTTCCCTCGCGGCGGAAGCCGTGGCGCAAGACGGCCTGCGACACGAAACCGCGCAGACGAAAAGAGGTGCCCGTCGGCGAAGGGTTCTCCCCCGCCTGCTGCGAGGTGATCTCCGTTTCCAAGCCCGCGGTGTATTGCAGCGCCTCGCGCACCGTCAGGGCTCCTGTATCGCGGATAAAATCCTCGGTGATAATATCGATGGGAATCGGGATGTCGCGCACCAACTGCGCCAACCGCGTCCCGGACATGGACGTCGAGGCGACGTAGCCCCGCTGGTCCTGAGCGTCGACGATGAAGGCGTCGAGGATGTAGACGTCGTCGTCGTCGGGCAGAGCGGGCTGGGCTCCGGCTTGGCCGAGTGCGATGGCACCGGCAACAAAGCCAGCACCGAATTTTCGGAGAACAGAAGGAGACATCATTGGAAATGGTTTGGGTTGGGATTCCGGATAAAACCGCTGATCAACTGTGGCGGGGCGAAGGGGGAGCGGGGAGCTGAAGTGTTCGCTGGAAACATTAAAGGAAAACGGGCTCCTCCGGATTCGGACCGGGGGAGCACCGTGAATTAAAGGGCCACACCATTACGGGCGCCGTCAATCGTCGTCCGAATCAGGCACCCAATGGAAGAAGGCTTCATCGTCGTAACTGTAATACAGCCCGTCGAAATCGGCGCGGGTGTAGACCCAGCCCGAGCGGTCTTCGCCGGGACGGGCGAACATGCCGAAGAGACCGCTCTCGATGTCAACACCCACGAGGTAGATCCAATCGCCTTGGTCCTCGTGCCAGACCCAGCCGAGGCCGTCTTCGCCACGCAGACCGAGGTGGAGCAACCCGAGGTCGTCGGCCTCGTCCGTTCCGTGCCAGAGAACCCATGCGCCGCCAAAGAAATAGTGTAGGCCGAGGACGGAGTCTTCGTAAAGCCCCGGATCCGGTTCCGGATCGACGATTTCTTCAACAGTAAGGGTGGCCGCGTCGCTCTCCACGCTTCCGGCCGTGTTTGTGGCGACAGCCCGGTATTGATAGCCGTTCATGTCGAGCGTGGCGGGCGCAACGGTCAGGGAAGCGGTCTCGACGCCCGAATAGGGGGTGCCATCCACCAAATCGGCGAAGGAATCGCCTCCGTCCACGGAAACCTGCCATTGGATGGCGGGCTGTGGATCACCTGTGGCCGTAACCGTGAAAATGGCAGTCCCCTCCTCGCTCACAACAACCGGAGCCGGCTGCGCGGTGATTTCCGGTGCCACGGGCTCGTCACCGGCGGGCACAAACTCGCCCGCCGTGGGGGAAAGGTCCAAGCGGTCGCCATGGGCGAAGTAAATATTGCCGAACTTCACGCCCGCGTGCGCCGAGGTGTCGTGCCCCAGAACGAGGTAACGGAAGTTCTCGTGCGCGTGAGCGAAGCTGTAGGATTGGGTCGGCTCGGCCGGAGGTCCTTCACCGTCGGGTGCCACATACACGTCCACCGAACGGAAGACGGCGTTGTAGACGAGCCAGACCTGATACCATTCGTCACGCGCCGAGGACGGTAGAATGACGGCTGTGTCCTGACGCTTCACGAGGTTCTGCGCGCCCGCGCCGAAGAGCCCGAAATGGTCGTCGCCGCCGCGGCGGGCATAGCCGCCTTGGCTGATGCGGTTATCGCCCACGACACCGAAGCCGAAAGAATTCGGTTGGCCCTCGGGTCCCTTGATGTTCAGGTCGAAGGTCACCGTGAAGATGGGCGGCACCGCCTCGTAGGTAACCGTCTCCGGCAATTCCACGTAAATACTGCGGGAAAGTGAAGGCGCGAGGAACGGGGTAAGCTCCACATTGGAGCGCAGGTCGAGATAGCCCTCCGAGAAATCGAGAACCATGTCCCCGAGGTCGCCCTGCCACTCGGCGGACGGCGCGCCCCCGGCGAAGGTGTCGACGACCTGCCAAGCGGGCGGGTCGAGCTGCTTCGCGCCCGGCGCAAGCGTGAGATTCGGCTCCGGCCCGATGGAGGCGTGCAGATTGGCGAAGACACCGCCCAGCGCGTTGTCGTCGCGGAATTCCTCCGGGATCATGCCCGAGAACTGTCCGCCTTGCATGATGCCGACACCGACAATAAAGTTGTCGAGGGACGCGAGATCCTCCGCAGGATTCGCGGAGTCCGCGACATAATCAAAGGTGCCGCGGTGCACCGGCGCGGTGTCGGGGGAATCGGCGCGGCGGGTGTAGAACGAAATCTCCTGATTGTCGCCATCGTAGACCATCCACATGTTATACCACACACCCGGCAGGGTTGGATCGAGCAGATCCGGACCCCAGCCGCTGCCCGTTTCCCCGTCCGGCCACGTCCATGTCACTGGATCGCGGAAGTCGCCCGCTTTGACGAGCGTCTGCGGGAAAGCGTTGCCCACTTGGAAACGGTTGTTGCCGCCCACGCGGTTCCAGCCGGCACGTCCCAGCATGGCGTTCGAACCGACCCCGAAGCCCACTTGGTGCTCCGTCATGCCGGGAGGCAGGAGGAAGTCGAAGGTGATCGTCGTCTTCTGCCCGAAGACCGGGGTGGACACTTGCTCGGGCAGCTTGACCCACGCCGACTGCGTGGCGGGCGGCCCGCCTTGGAAGCGGTAGCCGCCGTCCGGCCACGCCGCAATGGAAACGATGTCGGCGGATTTCTCCCAGTTGGCGGGCGCCATGTCGACCGCAATCCAGTCGGCTTGCAGCGCAAGCGGCGCGCCAAGCGAAGCGGCGCAAAGAAAGCGGACGAGCTTTCGGGCGTGATTGAGCGATGAGGTATTCATGATTAACTTTCGAGTTTTGACTGTTGGGGTTTATTTGATTCCAGCGGAGCCGACGCTGAAAGAAACGCCTGATACCGCTATTCACCGCATAATACGTCTTTTGACCCTAAACGGATACACTTTTTTGCGCCCAATATACAACAGAAAACGACATGCCGCCAAAAACCATCCCATGCTTCCCCCGCCACAAATTCGGGCGGTTCGGCGATCCCGTGGCGATTCCGCCCACGCGGATCGGACGGAGCCGGGCACGAATCACGCGATTGGCGCAAATTGACCCGATCAGCGCAGATGGGAGTTCCCGGTAATCGAAACTTCATGGGACGCTTCGCTGCCCGTTGGGAAAAACCTTCCTTGCGCAAAGCCCGTCAACAATATTTAGTCCGCCTATAATTATTCTACAAAAAATGTCTCAGCTGAGACATTTTTTGGTCCTCGGCGCGCGGTGATCCGCGCGGTCGGATTTCGGGACGATTGAGGGAAATGGGAGATCCGGGTGGTCGAAGCTTCGCGACGGCGGTTTTTGAGCCGGATTCCGTGCTCCCGGAGTCCCCGGAAAAAAAGCCGTCCCGGCAAGACACCGGGACGGCTGTGGGAAAGGTGGGCGGGAGGCGGAATCAATCCTCCAGATCCGCCGCGATGCGCAGGAAGACGGGGGATTCCGCGTCGATGGCGAAGACGGCTTCGCGCACCTGAAGGTCGCCGTCCTCGAGAACGAGATTGTCTTCCAGCGGCGTGGCGGGCACCCATACGGCGAGATCCGTGGATTGCTCGATGCCCGTGACGACCCCTTCGGCGGCGGTGTTCAGGCTGTAGGTGAAGCGCACACGGTTCGGATCGTCGGGATCGCGCTCCGTGCGCGGCAGGTCTTGCGCCGTCGCGGTGAGAGGCGGGATGCCCATGGCGTAGGCTTCGAGGTTGGTGAGGAGCAACGGGCCGTTGCGCTCGTCCGGACCGCGGCGGTCGGCGGGAACCCCCGCGTCGGCCAGCCATTCGTCGAGGGGGCCGTCGCCGGGTTCGCCGGGATCGATTTCGGCCACGGCCACGGCGAGGTCGTCGATGCTGAAGAGGCAGCGCCAGTTGTTGCCCAGCGCCCACACTTCGACGTCTTTGAGGTAGTATCCCTCGCCGGGGCTCTCGAATCCGAAGAAGGTGTTGTAGCCAAGAGCCACGACGTCGTCACCCTGCGCGGTTGTTCCGGTGGAGATGTTTGTTATGGTGTCGGTGCCGTTCGTGAAGCGGGCCGTCGCGCGGACGTTGGGTTTGTCGGGGAAGGCCTTTGTCGAGCGGTGGCTCTGAAAGTAGTCCCGGTTGATGAAGACGAAGCCCACGAGGTCCACCTTGTCCTCCGGATCGAAAAGGAGTTTGAGGTAGGAGTTGGAAGCGAGGGTGTGCTCGCCGGTCGAGGGCAGCGACTGCAGCGGTTGCGAGAGCGCGGCCATCATCACTTCGCCCGCGGCCTCTTGGAAACGGGGCTGGAAGCCTGTCGCGACAAGGAAGTTCGGACTCTCGTAATCGCGTCCGACATGCCCTTCGTTGATGCCGCCCAAGTGCCGCACAAGGGGCGTGACCGGTATCTCCCCGCCGCCGAGGTCGAGGTGGAAGCGCTTGATGCGGCGCATCACGTTCTCGTCGATCTCCTCGCCGGTCAGCTCCGGCCCGGAGAGGATCTCCGCGTTGGCGGGGTCGAAATCAAAAACGCCGCCGCGGTTCTCGGCGTAGGCCTGCGCGATGCGGGTGCTGAACTCAGCCACCGGGATCGAAGCGATCGTCGGCGGTTCGTCGGCTGGATCGTGCGGGCTGAGGCCCTCGCCGATCTGGTCGTCGACGATTCCCTCGGCGGCGATGTTCTCTCCCAACCCGGATCCGCGCGCCAAACGCACGACGCGTCCGTCTTCGGGGAAGGAACCGTCATCGTAGGCGATCACCGCGTCCTCGCTCCGTGTCGTGCCGAGGTCGTTCGTGATTTCGACGTGGTAGGTGCCGGCGTCGGACTCCGTGAAGTTGGTCAGCCTGAGGGTGTCTTCCACCGCCCCGCCGATCGGTTCGCCCTCGAAAAACCACAGGTAGGTCACATCGATGAGGCTGAACACCTCGACGGAAAGCAAGACGGTGTCGCCGTCCATCGCTTCCGTGAACTCGCGGGGCTGAGCGACGATCTCCGGCGGTTCGGGGGCGCGCGCTTCGCGGATGCGCACCAACGGCGTCGAGGTTTGGCCCGCAGCGTTCGACACGATGACATTCATATTGCTGCCGATGCGCGGCACATCGGGATTGTGCGCGGCGAGGCGGACGGGATTGGTCGCGCCGAAGCCGGTCCAGAATTGGAACGGGAAGGGATGGGCCGTCCCCCCGAAGCCGGCCGGAATCGGTGTCGCGCCATTGAGCTCCCACTGGTAGCCCGTGACCGGATTGTCCGGATCTTCAAGAAGGAGGACGGAGAGTTCGCTGATATCGCCGATCTCGCCCTCGGGCGAGGTGGGCGGGAGCAGGACGACAGGCGGGCGCGGCGTGCCGTCCCACGCGGGCGGAACGACATCGTCCCACGCCGACGAGAAAATGATGGAATCCATGGCAATCGGCATGGTGCGCGCGGAGACATTGAAATGGGTCTGCGCGGCGAGATTCACTCCGGGCAGCTCAAACGAAACGGCGTGGTCGGGCTCCGCCTCGTCCGCTGCGGAAGGATTGAGCCACACGTCGATGCCGACAAGGTCCCCGTCTTCGTTCACATTGTAGCGGAAAACGACAAGAAGCGTCTCGCCGAAGACCAGCCTGGGGTTCTCCATCACGCCGGAGTTCTGGGGCAGTTCCCCGTCCGCGAGCACCTTCGCGGTTTCCACGCCGACCGGGTCCGTGCCCGTGACGGGGTGTTTCAAGCTGACATAGGTGCCTGTGGGAAAGCCGGTGCTCTCGGCGAAACCGAAAAACATCTGGTATTCCTCGTTACCGAAAATGCCCGGCGGGCGCTCGTCCAGGCGCAGAAGGAAACGCACGTAGAGCGGCCCCTCCACCTCGACGCCGGCGAGACTGGCAAACCCGGTCATCCTGCCGTTGCCGTCCAAGCCCGTCCGCGTGCGGAGATACTGCGTGCCACCGGGGATAACGCCGTCGTCCGACCCGACCCAATAGAGGCCGCCGGGGGCGACAAGGACCTCTTCCTGCGGAAGCGGTGTTCCTTCCGGATACGTCCAGCCAGCTTGGCCGTCAAGCGGACCCAAGGCAAGGTTCTGGAAGTCGAGGACCGTCGCGGCGGATGCCTCCGCGGCAACGGGCGCGCCACAAAGCAGCGCCATGCATGAAGCCAGCCCGGCGAACCGGCGGCGGATTTGTTTTGAATGGGGATTTTTCATTGCTGATGTATATACTGTTTGGGGATTGTCCCGCCTAAGAACGGGCGAAAAAGTCTCTTCGGGAATCTCCGGAAGAACGCCTTAAAGCATGAATAAAAGCACACATCTCCACAAAGTGGCAAGCAAAAGCAAGCGATCCGGAATGATCCGATCCAATGGGGGTGAGGTTCTGCATGTTCGTCAGCGAGTCGCCAAAAAAAAAGGCAGCCCCGCGAAAAACGGGGCAGCCATGAAAAACAGACAAGTGCGCCAAATGGGAATCAATCCACCAATTCGGCCCCGAGCCGCAGGAAGACCGGTTCATCCGGATTGACGGCGAAGAACGCCTGCCGCGTCTCCACTCCATCGTCGGCACTCCCAGCGCATAGGCCTGCGCATTGGTGAGATCCAGCGGTCCGTTCCGATCATTCGGCCCGCGCCGGTCGGCAGGCCCACCGGTGTCGGCCACCCTATCGGCGAAACCCTCCGAGGGCGCGTCCACGGCGGCGACGCGTCTCACCCGTAAGACTTCTCGCTCAAGAGAGGTGCTCAAAAAGCGGGGAACGCAGGGCATCGCGGTAGTGCTCGAAGATGAACGAATCGTCCTGCACGCGGGCGTTGCCCCAGTCCGCCCACTGCGGGTGCTTTGACCACTCCCAATTGATGTAGCAAAAGGCCTTGATCGCGGGGTGGCGGCGGATCAGCCCGAAGAACGGCGCATACCATGCCTCCCAAGAGGCGGCACCTCCTTCCACGCCCACTCTGCGCGGCGTGCATTCGCCTATCATCACCGGCTTGCGATGTTCCAGCGCGGCATCGAGAAAGAGCGCCGCCTTCGCAAAGTGATCGACGCCAAAAAGATCGACACTCCACCAGTCCGCCGCTTCGTCGCCGGGGTAATACTCCATGGCCTTCTCGACAAAGCCACCCTCCACGCACCATACCGTCGCGAGTCGCGGCACAGCGGGGCGCACGCGGTCCGCCACCCGGCGGAAGGCGGCGCGGTAGGTCTGCGGGCCGTAGCCGTTCCAAGGACCGTTGCATTCGTAGCCGACACGCAGATAGACGTCGCGGTCGAGCGAGGCGAGAAATTCCGCCAAGCGGTCGAGCGAGGCGTCGTGGTGTCCCTTCGCAACTTCGTGCTCGTAATGTTCCTCCGGCTTACCGTCGCGCGTCATGGAAAGGCCGAGCTGCAGAGCGCAGGCCGGGTCCGCGTGTTCGTCCAGTTGCGCGCGCAGCCGCCCGAGTCGCTCCGCGTCGAGCCCGCGCAAGCCCGCGTAGGCCATATAGAGGCAGGGACGCAACCCTTCAGCAGCGAAGAGCCCGGAGTATTCGCTGAAGGACCTGGCGTCCTGTCCCGCTCCGTGCAGTACAGTCGAAACCGGCTCGCCCCGCGCACCGAATTGTACACGCGGAGCAAAAGATGCGGAAGCGGAGGAAGTCATCAAACTCACCATCCATGGTGACGGAGTTTCGCGCAAGGGTATTTCGCGCCAAACAAATGCCCTTTCTACCCCCTACCTGTCGCCCATGGCGTAAAATTACATGATAAATCTCGACCGCCGCGTTGTCGCCTGTCAAGGTGCGCCCGAAATCAAAAATGTGAGGGCACGGCAGTCCTTCGGCTCCCGCCCCGCCCTGCCCCAGACCCTGATACTCCGGTCATGAAGCAAATTCTTGTTCACGTCGCTTTCAATTATTCATTCGCCCGCGAAATTTGGCGCGGAATCGTGCGCTATTCTTACGAGCACGACCGCTGGGCACTCTGGCCCGGCGATCCCACTCAAATGTCCGAGGAGGGTCTGCGCCGCTATGACGGCACCATCGCGATGTTCGGCACGGAGGAACACGCGGCCCGCGTCGCCCGCTTCCAGAAGGCCGTCGTCAACGTCTCCAACCGCGGCACGGGCCGCTTTGTTACCTCTGTCATCAACGACGATTACGCCATCGGCGAGATGGCCGCGCACTATTTCCTCGGCAAGGGATTCCGTCAGTTCGCCTTCTACGGCCACATGCCGCTGCACTACGCGCAACTGCGCGCCAACGGATTTAGCGACGTCATCGTCAAGGCGGGCTACAAATTGCGGGTCTATTCCACCGACTCCGGTGAGAGACTCCTCGATTGGATCGGCGAGCTGCCCCCGTCCACCGCCGTGTTCTGCGCCGAAGACAACCTCGCCTTCGCCGTCAACCGCGCCTGCTGGGAACTTAATATCAACATACCGCAGGATCTCGCCATCCTCGGCGTCAATAACGACGAAACCTATTGCCTCAGCGGCTCACTTGGCCTCTCCAGCATCATGCTCGGCTCCGAGAAAGTCGGCTACCGCGCGGCACAGATCCTCGATTCCGTTCTTCACGGCAAACCCGCTCCCAAAGAACCGGTGCGCATTCCACCGTTGAGCGTCGTTACCCGAATCTCCACCGACGTTCAGTCCGTCCGCGACGAGACCGTACGCAAGGCACTCGCCTACATCCAAGCCAACGTCGACAACAATTTCCGCGTCGATGACATGCTCGACCACCTCTCCGTCGGGCGCCGCACCCTCGAACGCAAATTCCGCGAAAACCTAGGCCACTCCCCCCATCACGCCATCATCCGCGCCCGCGTCGAGCGCGCCAAACGCCTCCTCGAAGCAACACACCTCAAAATGGAGGATATCGCCCAGCGCTCAGGCTTCAGCGAAGCCCGCATCCTCTACCGCAACTTCCGCCTCATCACCGGCGACTCCCCCGCCCGCTACCGCAAATCCTTCCGCTGAGCCCGCCGCACGGTCGCCGGCGCGTCCATTGACAGACCCGGCGTGGGCACTATCCCACCGTGCGCCATGAGTCTCCCCCGGTTCCCCCTCCGAAACACAATAACAATCCCCTCTCCGGCATTCCGGTCCCCCGCCTCACCAGTCACAAGGCGCACAGCCACCACTTCTACTTCACCAACCCGGGCTGGCGGGACGGCCGCAGGCAGCTTCTCTTCAGCTCCCACCGGCACAACCGCACCAACCTCTACAGCATCAAACCGGCGGACGGAAACATCACGCGGATCACGGACCTCGCGCGTCGACTACTTCTGCACGCGTGCGTCAACCCGAAGAAATCCGAAGCCTACTTCGACGGCCCGCGCGCACTGCGCCGCCACCACTCCGGCTCGCACTTCCAGCAGCTCCACTCCCACCCCCGTTTCAACGCCGAAGGCAACGAAGTCGTCTTCACCTCCGACGCCTCCGGCTACTGCAACGTATACCTAATCGGCGTTCCCGGTTTCCACGAACTGCCCCCGGTCGAAGGTGAGTGACAACAGCCGGACCGCCGCGCGGCCGCGCGGCGAGCCCAGCCAACACAGCCAGCCGCCCGCGCGCCCACAGAATCCCCCCGTCCCGCAAGAGTGATAACCGACGGACACCTGCGGAAAACACACAAATTCCCCCATGAAAATCCCGCAAATACAGCGCAAAATAAATGCCAGCCATTCATTTAGATTCAATGATAGCACGCAAACACCTCAACTATCTCTGCAACTTCGCTCATTCTGTCTTTCCTCAGCCGATTACCGAATTTCAAATGGCTGCCATTTTTTATGACCTCTCCTTTCAATCCGCGGTGCAGCGGAAGCCGAGGTTGCCGGTGCTGGAGTCTGGGGTGTTGGCGGTGCGGGCGCCGACGCGGTATCGGTTGCAGTAGCTGGCGTGGCAGAGGTAGGAGCCGCCGCGCATGGCGCGGGCGGTGCCCGTGGGCGGGCCCTTGGGGTTGACGCGGGTTTCGGGGCGGGCTTCGGCGTGCCACTGCGGATCGAACCAGTCGGCGCACCACTCCCATGTGTTGCCCGCCATGTTGTAGAGACCGTAGCCGTTGGCCCGGAAGGAGCGCACCGGCGCGGTGCCCGCGTAGCCATCCTCCGCTGTGTCGACATCGGGAAAGCGTCCCTGCCAGATGTTGCACATGTGCTTGCCGCCGGGCGTCAGCTCATCCCCCCACACGTAGCGCCTGCCCTCGAGTGCGCCGCGGGCGGCGAACTCCCACTCGGCCTCGGTCGGCAACCGCTTACCGGACCAGGCGGCGAAGGCGGCGGCGTCGTTCCAAGTGATGTGGACCGCCGGGTGGTCGAGCCGCTTCTTGATGTTGCTTCCGGGGCCTTCGGGTTTGCGCCACGACGCGCCTTCGACGGCGATCCACCACTCGAGGT
>SKLD01000447.1 GCA_007123395.1 Opitutales bacterium | reverse complement strand
TCGGCCTCAAGAACAAGCAACTGTTCGCGGGGAAAGGCGTCGAGCCACCGGCGAAGAGAGGACGCGTAGCTGCTACGCTCGCAGAGAAGGGTTTCGGTCTCGCCCTGTGGCTGGCCCGCTTCGACCCGGGCGACCATGGCGGGACTGAAAACCTCATCGACGGAACGGGATTCGCGACCGGCGCGGACCCTGTGGTGGTAATGCGAAACGGCGCGGGCAGCGGGCTCGCGCAGGAGGACAATGAGTTTCACCCGCGGAAGCAGCTCCCGCACGAGGTGAGGCGCGTCTCCTGAAGGCAGGTAAGTCGGTGTGGCCTCGCCGCAGAGCGCGTTTGCCGCGCGGAGCCGACGGCGACGGGGAAAGTGCCGGCGGTACCAGCGTTCGCCCCGCCCGGGGTGGCTGCAGAAGTAGAAAATCTCCTTGGGGACGGAACCGATCACCCGCGGGTGCATGCACAGGTAGTTAAAGATCGACGTTGTGCCCGCCTTCATGGCACCGATGACCAGAAAATCCGGCAGTGCCCGCGCTCCCGCGTCGAGTTCGCGGAGCTTGAGGTAGGCGGATTTGGCAAACAGCGGAACCCGTCCGGCGGCGGCCAAGCGGAGGCGGTGGAGGAGGGACATGTTTGGGAGACCGGAGCCCGGTGTGCGGTGTTAGATTCGCCAGCCACGGCTCACCGGTCCACCGAGACGCGACGAACTACAGCAACTCCTTGAATTGCTTCGGCGATAGCCCGGCGTCTTGTGCAATACTTCCCATGGTGATGGCGTTGATCGGGTTGTTCCGTGGGATGGTCAATCGAACCGAGCCGTTGCTCATCACAATATGTCCACTTTGCCGAACGATCCGGTATCCCAGCTTTTCAAAAACCCGCATAGCGTCACGCTGACCAATTCCGGGAATTTTCGGCATGCTCTACAGGGCGATCTCCATTGTCTCCACCGACCGAATGCCATTTTCTTCGGCCTCAACCTCCAACCACAAGCGAATGGCCTCGGTAATATTGGAAATGGCATCCTCGCGGGAGGAACCTTGCGAATGGCAGCCACGCAAATCCGGACAGCTCACGGACCAGCCTTCGTCCGTTTCCCACAATTGGATTTTATAACGCATTTAATTCAAAAGTCTACCTACCAACGCCTCCGGGTCAAGTCTGTGAATCCGTCACCCTACGTCCCGGTAGGCGGCAGCGTATTGAGCGGCGATGGAAGGCGGTTGAAAGCGCCGCGCATTGGCAAAGCCGTTTTCGACGAGGGTGTTGCGCAGAGCGGGTTCGCGAAGGAGCCGCACGAAGCCCGAACGAATCGAGACCGTATCACGGGGATCGGCGAAGACGGCCCCCGCCCCCGCTGCTTCGCGGAGGGCGGGGATGTCGCCGGTGATGTGGATGACGTCGGCGCGGAGGGTGGCGGCGTGCAGACCGTTGAGGAGGCGCCGCACGAGCCCGCGGCTGTGGAAGGGAGAATGGACGAGGCGCACGGAAATGCCCCCGGGCATGGCGGCACGGATATCCGCAAAGAGCCGCTCAAAGCTATGAAAACCCGCCTGCGGCTTGCGCATGAGCTGGATGACGCGCATGGGAAGAAATTCTGAAATGCTGACGGAGCGCGGAAGCGCGTAGATGGTGCGCCGCGAAATCCCGCCGAAGGGAATCTACATTTCGATGATCGTATACGAGCCGGGCCGGGCGTCTTCGACCGCTGAAAGAATGCGCGGAATCATCCGTTGCAAAAGCGGCCAACGATTGGTCTTTCATCGCCGGGTTGAATCAGGCGCAAAAATGCATCGGCATCTTCTTTTTTCACAGAGGGGAAGAATTCGATAAATTCTTCCACGGTGTAGCCGTCATCCAAGTAATCGATCAGGCTCTGCACCGGAACCCGCGTGCCTTTGAAAACGAGGCAGCCGCCCAAGACATGCTTATCGCTCGAAACAGGACTGCGTTCCAAAGTCAACATAGCTCAAGATTTTACCCAAAGTGACACAAAGCGCAAGCCGCAATCCCGGAAGGTCTCAAGTAGGTGGAGAAAAGTGATTTGGCGGATAACTGACTACCGCCACTCAGCATTTCAGTCTTTCAGCTTTTCCCTCTGACGGGTGACTGCGGGAAGCGCAGAGCTTCGAGGCGGTCAGGGTGGATTTCGACCATATCGGATCCTTCGATGAGGTCCAGAATCGCCTCCCATCTGGACCCGATGGTCTCGACCAATTCAGTTCTCCTCAAGTTTCCCAGTCGAACCCAGACAATCTTGGGCGGGCTACCATACAATATTAGCCGGTCAAAGAAGTCGGTGTCCCGTGTGAGAATGATCCAGTTCCGCTCCCGGGCGTATTCCCAAAGCAAGGTGTCGGAAGCCTGCGCGGCGATTTCGGATGCGTGCGTGCATGCCCCTCCGAGTTTTGCTACCAGTGATCGAGGCAGGTTTTCGTCAATGAGGATACGGGTCACGAAACGAGTTCGAAACTGGAATGGACCTCGCTGATTCGCGCGGCATACGCCAGACAGGCGCGCACATCGTCTTCCGTCAGGCTCGGGAAAGCGTCAAGGACGTCCGCAATGGAATCGCCGGCACTGAGGTGGGAGAGTACCGTTTGAACGGATATCCGCGTGCCGCGGACTACCGGCTTGCCATTGCAAACGTCCGGCAACCACTCGATTCGCTTCAAACCTTCAGCTGTGCTCATAGCGTTTATATTCCTCGGGAAATCGCCAAAGTCAATATCCGGGCATTT
>SKLD01000097.1 GCA_007123395.1 Opitutales bacterium | reverse complement strand
CTCCGCCTCGCCCAGCAGCCCCAGCTGCCGCGCCACCCGGCACACACAGTGAAACGCCGCGCGATGCGCGCTCTTTATTCGAAGGTGATAAGACATGACAACCCCGAAACTACCCTCCCCGCCCGGCAACACAAGGAAAAAATTTATCTCATAGTTAGAAAATTCAAAATAGATATCTCATAAATAATTAGTGCAGTTTACTATTCCATAAATAAATAATTTGACGTTTGTTTGGCTTGGAGCGTGGCGGAAAGTGCGCTGTGGTGGAGGGTGATGCAGTTCCTACCAGAGCTTTTCGAGAACAACCGGCGATGGGCGGAGCGCATGCGCGAGACGGATGCGGATTTTTTCGCACGGCTGAGCGCGGCGCAGTGCCCGAAGTATTTGTGGATCAGTTGCTCGGACAGCCGCGTGCCGGCGAACCAGATCGTGGGGCTCCCGCCGGGAAAAATGTTTGTGCACCGCAACGTGGCGAACCTGTGCGTGCATTCGGACATGAATTTCCTGTCAGTGCTGCATTATGCGGTGGTGGACCTGTGCGTGGAGCACGTGATCGTGTGCGGCCACTATGGTTGCGGAGGGGTCCGCGCTGCCATGGGCGACGGTTCGCAGGGGTTGGTCGACAATTGGCTCCACTATGTGCGCGACACGCGGTGTCGGCACGCGGAGGAGCTGGCGCGGTTCGGCGACGCCGATGCGCGGTGCGACCGCTTGTGCGAACTGAATGTGATCGAGCAGGTGGGCAATTTGGCGCACACTTCGGTGGTGCAGCGGGCTTGGGCGGAGGGCCGTGGTCTCAAGGTGCACGGCTGGATCTACAACCTGAAGAACGGGCTTTTGCGCGACCTCGGGGTGAGTGTGGGCGCGCCGGAGGAGGTGGACGGCGCCTACAGACTCAGACTTTAGGGGTAAGGGGCCGATGGCTCCGTGAATGTGCGGGACCGCAAGATTGCGCGCGCCATCACGCACCCGCGAGTAGACGCCGGAACGGGGGTGCTCGGCATCGCCGAGCGCGGCCGTTCGCTGAGTATCGCCGCAAGCGTCTGCGGTCGGAGAGCCACAGCTGCAAGGTTTCGATTTGACCATGCTCCACGTCGCCGGAGTCGGTGGTAATGCAAACTTACCGACGACGACGAACGGTCTCGGCGATAAAGTCCGCCTTGGCGCGCACCAAGGCAAATAATTTAAATTTAAGAAAATTTCGAGGCAACAAATTTTACTATGATATATGAAAATAATATATCTCAAAATTGAATTATGTGTGGGGGCATGGATTGGGGAAACCAGTGCATGGGGTTGGGGATCGGCTTGATTGTCGCAGTCGAAGAGCGCTCCGGATTGCTGAGTATCGGGGCGCGCGTGTATGATTGGAGGGCGGCGGGTTCTAGGCCTTGGCTCAGGCGGGCTCGTCGCAGGAGGGCCGGCAGACCGTGGGGAGGTTGGCGGGATTGTGTTCGTGCGGGTGGCGGGGAACGGCCCCGGCGGTGGGTTGCCCGCACCCGATGCGGGCGACGCCCGCGCGCGGGGCATCCGGCCTTATCCGCGCCATCGAGGCGGAGAATCAGCCCACTGGTTCGGGAACGCCGTTGTTTGCGGAGACGATTTCGGAGAGGCTCTCGCGCAGAGAAACGAGACTGTCGGCATCGCCGTGGTTTTTGTCGACCGGTTCGATGTAGAAGGTGTCGACGGCGACATTCTTTTCGGTTGAGATGCGGGCAAAGGTGATGTCGAACCCGTGGTCGTAGATGGCACGGGCGATTCGGTAGAGGAGGCCGATGCTGTCGGTTGCCTGCACCTCGATGATTGTGCGCCGCAGGGACAGTTCGTGGTAGACATCGACGCTCGGCTGCAAGGGTGCCTGGAGCCGGTCCTCGCGGCGGAGGAAGCTTGGCTTACGGTGGCGCGCGGCCTGTTCCTCGATTTCTTTAAGGAGGTCGCGGTTGTGCAAAAGGGCGTCTTCGAGGTGGCTGTGAAAGAGTTCGCGGGCCTTTTTGTTGCGCACGATACCGCCGTCCGGCTCGCTGACGTAAAATGTGTCGATGGTGATGTGGTCTGCGCGGGTGAGGGCCTTGGAGCTGACGATGCTCAACCCCGCCACGCTGAACGCGCCCGCCAGTTTGTAGAAGAGTCCGGCGCGGTCCCATGTGACGACATGGACTGCGGAAAGACCGAGGTTGACGTCGTCCTGCCATTCGACGACGGGCGAGAGGGAGCCGAGGGAATCGGCTTCGGCAATCGTTTCGAGCAGTTCATGCACCATGTGCAAATGGAGCACGATTTCCTCGGCGTTGTTGTGGATGAAATACCGCTCGGGGAGGAGGTTGAAGTGAGCTTCGACTTCTTCTTTCGAGAGTTCGGGCACTTTGCCGAAAATGGATTCCTTTGAGATCATTTCGAGACGGGGCATGTTCGCAGGTTGCTCGCCCATGTGGCTGCGCGTGGCCGCGAACAGGTGGGTGTGAAGTGCGTCCTTGTAGCTGTTCCAAAGACTGAGGGATGTCCCGCGCGCGTCGCAAAAAGTGAGCACGTAGAGGTAGCGGAGGCTTTCGGGGTCTCCGACCATCTCGGCGAACGCCTGCGTCGTGCGAGGATCATCAATATCGAAATGTTGCCAGAATCGTGCCATTTCCAGATGGCGGCGGATAAGATGCACGACTCGCGGGCGGAGTTCGACGGGCAGTTTGAGACGCCCGAGGATTGTTTCGGCGATTTCCGCTCCGGTTTCGGCATGGTTTTCGATGGCGCGCCCTTTGCCGATATCGTGGAGGAGAAGGATTAGGTAGAGAAGGGCGGGAAGCTGCGTTTCTTCGATGGCTTCGCGGTATTTGGTCGTGAGGGCGGGTTCTTCGCCGGAAAAAATGTCGTCGAGTTGACGGATGGTCTCGAGGGTGTGTTCGTCGGCGGTATAGCGGTGGTAGTACTCGTGCTGGACAAGGCAGTGCAGTTCTTCCCATTCCGGGACCACGCGGGAGAGGACCCCGGTTAGGTTCATTTGCTTGAGAGCGGGGTAGACCTCACCCCGGCTCTGGAGGATGGAACGGAAACAGCGTGCGGCTTCGTCGGACCGGACCAGCGCGTCGTCGATAAGACCGAGGTTCTTCTCAATGAGGCGAAGAAGTTCAAAATGGATACCCACCTTGAACTGCTGCGCGTGCCGGAAGACGCGCAAAAGCCGCAATGGATCCTGTTGGAAAACCCGTTCGGAGGCGGCGGAGATTTCGCCCCGTGCAACGATAAAGCCGTCCACCTCGTTGGGGCGGCGGCGGGATTCGATGACGGCGCGGAAGCTCACCCGCCCGTTGGCTTCGAGAGCGAGACGTTCTTCAATGTAATGAGAGAGGCGGTCGACGAGGCGGGCATGGCGGTAGTAGTCGCGCATAAACACTTCGACGCGGCGGAAGATGTCGCGCTGGCGGTAGCCGAGGCCCCACGCCACGCGGGGCTGCTTTTCGAGATTGAGCAGATCGGTGGGACGTTTGCTCTGCGCGTGGAGTTCGTTGCGGGCGCGGAGGAGAAACTCATGGGCTTCATTGAGCGCACGCTGCTCACTTTTACTCAAAATTCCCTTTTTCACCAGTGTTGCAAGGTCACGCGTGTTCAGTTTTAGCCGCGCCATCCAGATAATGTTTTGAAAATCGCGCAGTCCGCCGATGCCGTTTTTGAGGTCGGGCTCTTGAAGGAAAACGGTGTTGCCGAAGCGTTCGCGGCGGGCGTACTGATCCTTGAGACGCTGGTCGATGTAGGTGCGCGCGTTGTCGCGGTCGATGAAACGGTTGTATTCGCGGTCGAAGCGGGCGGCGAGGGCTTCGCTGCCGCAGACACGGCGCGATTCGAGGAGGGCGTTCTTCGTCTGGATGTCCGCCATGGCTTCATCCATGGCTTCCTGGAGGGTGCGCGTGCTGTGCCCGACCTTCAACCCGAGGTCCCAGAGCATGTAGAGAATCGTGTCGGAGAGGCTGCGCTGAAAGGCGGCGAGACTCTTGTCCCGCGAAACGCGCTGGGGGTACAGGAACATGACGTCAATGTCACTGAGCGGGCACAATTCCTCGCGGCCGTATCCGCCAAGGGCGAGAACGGCGCATTGGAAGGGTTCCTTGCCGGATTCGCGCCGCCAGTGGAGGAGAGCCAGTTCAAAAAGTCGCTCAATGAGGACGTCGAGGAGGATCGAGCGGGATAGGGCGACGCGGCGTCCGCCCCCGCCGCGGCGGTGGTAGCGGGCGAGCACCTTGTTTCCGTGGTCGAGGAACTTGCGGTATTGCGGCAGATTGTCGGCGGGCTTTTCGCCGAGTGCGGCGAGCCCCGCTTTCTCCGACTGGCGCAGAAGGCGGGCGCGGAATTTGGCCGGTTTGGGAACAGAAGACACGGTGGGTGAAGCTTGGGCGGGGCACGGCTCTTGGCAAGTACAGCGTTTTTTCCAATTGACTTGGCCGGAGGTGCATTCGACCTCTTGGGTTTTTGCGGTCGCCGGGGATCCCTGCGCCCGCCCTGCGCAGAATAGATCCATGGCCGAGATTGCAAAAGCCTATGACCCGTCCGCGGTCGAATCGAAATGGTATGAAGCGTGGCTTGAGGGCCGGGCCTTCGCCGCCCGTGCGAACCCGGAGCGTGAGCCGCACTGCATCATGATCCCGCCGCCTAATGTTACGGGCATGCTACACATGGGGCATATCCTCAACAACACCCTGCAGGACATCTTCACGCGGCGTGCGCGCCTTGAAGGGAAAGAGGCGCTGTGGTTTCCGGGCACCGATCACGCCGGCATTGCCACGCAAACGCGCGTGGAGCGCAAATTGCGCGAGCAGGGCAAACACCGCCGTGATCTCGGACGGGAGAAGTTTGTCGAGGCCGTGTGGGAGTGGAAGGAGGAGCACGGCGGCATCATCCTCAACCAACTGAGCAAGCTCGGTGCCTCCTGCGACTGGGACCGGACGAGTTTCACCCTCGACCAAGGCTACTCGCGCGCCGTCCTGACGGCGTTTGTCGAGCTTTACCGGCGCGGCTACGTCTACCGCGGGCTGCGCATGAGCAACTGGTGCCCCGTCAGCCAGACCGCCCTCAGCAACGAGGAAGTCATCATGAAGCCGCAAAAGGGGCTCCTCTACAAAATGCGCTACGAGGTGGTGGAGCTTCCGGGGACCTTTGTGGAAATCTCCACGACACGGCCCGAAACCCTCATGGGCGACGTCGCCGTCGCCGTTCATCCGGACGACAAGCGCTACGGGCACCTTGTCGGCAAGCACGTGCGCCGCCCCTTTCCGTCGGCGGAAATTCCCGTCATCGCGGACGAGGCGGTGCAGATGGATTTCGGCACGGGCTGCCTCAAGATCACGCCCGCCCACGACGCCCTCGATTTTGAGATCGGCCACCGCCATAAGCTGCCCATCGTCGACGTCTTCAACCCGGACGGCACGCTCAACGCCCTCGCCGGACCGGACTTCGACGGTATGGAACGCTTTGCCGCGCGGAAGGCCGCGACTAAGAAGCTGCAGGACATGGGGCTGCTCGTCGGCACCGAGCCCTACGAAAACAACGTCGGCTTCTCCGAGCGCGCGGATGTTCCAGTGGAACCCCGCCTCACCGAGCAATGGTGGCTGCGCTACCCGAAGGTGGCGGAGGCCAAGCGCGCCGTGAAGGCAGGGCTCCTGCGCTTCCACCCCGAGCGCTGGGCCAAGACCTACCTGCACTGGCTCGAGACGATGGAGCGCGACAACATCGACTGGTGCATCAGCCGTCAGCTCTGGTGGGGGCACCGCATCCCGGTGTGGTACAGCAAGGGCGTGCCGGCGGCGGAGCGCGATTTCACCAATCCGCAGCACGTCCATGTTTCTGTCGACGGCCCTGCCGATCCGGAAAACTGGTATCAGGACGAAGACGTCCTCGACACCTGGGCGTCCTCATGGCTCTGGCCCTTCGCTAACTTCGGATGGCCGGAGCCCGACAGCGAAGCGGCGCGTGAGCTCGCATATTTCTACCCCACGAACACGCTCGTAACCGGGTTCGACATAATCTTCCTGTGGGTCGCGCGCATGGTCATGGCTGGCCTCGAGTTCATGGGTGAGGCCAAGAAGGAACTGACCGACGAAGAGATCGCGGAGCGCCTTCCCTTCCGCGACGTCTTCATGACCGGGCTTATCCGCGACGACAAGCGGCGCAAAATGTCGAAGAGCCTCGGCAATTCGCCCGATCCGCTCGACCTCATCGCCAAGTTCGGGGCCGACGGACTGCGCTTCGGTATCGTCAACATTGCCCCCAGCGGGCAGGACATCCTCTTCAGCGAGGAGCGCGTCGAGATCGGGCGCAACTTCTGCAACAAACTCTGGAACGCGTGCCGTTTCCGCCAGATGAGCGGTCCTCCCGGCGACAACGGCAGCCTCGCCGCCATCCTCTCCCGCATCGATCCGGAGCGCCTCGACAGCTACGATAAGTGGATCCTCTCGCGCCTCGTCGAGACAACGGCGGCGGTCGAGGGTGCCTTCGCCCGCTTCGAGATGCACCCGTATCCGAAGGAACTCTACGAATTTTTTTGGAGCGACTATTGCGACTGGTACATAGAAGCGTCGAAGACCAAGCTGCGCGGCGGCGAGGGGCAGGGGACCACGCTTGCCGTCCTCGACCTCATCATCCGCCAGACGCTCCTTCTCGCGGAGCCAATCATTCCCTTCATCACCGAAGAGCTATGGAGCGACCTCGGCTACTTGGGCGAAGGCGAACGGTTCTTGCAGGATACCCGTATCCCGGCGACGGTGGAACTGGCGGCGGCCCTTAAGGAGCGGGCAATCGAAGTCGGCGGCGCGGCCGCCGAGGAAGTTGCCCGTGTGAAGCAGGTCATCGCCCGCGCCCGTGCCCTCAAGAGTGAATACAACGTCGCCAATCGGCGCGACGTGCGCTTCGTCGGCCTCGCCGAGGCGGCGGACCGCGCCGTCCTTGAATCGCACCACGAGACGCTCCTCAGCCTCATCCCGGCTGGAAGTATCAACTGGGTCGATACCGCGCCGGAAGGCATGCCCGCCGCCGTCACTTTGCTGGGCACAATCTATCTCGACTTGGCGTCGGCCATCGACGTCGCTGCGGAAAAGGAGCGCCTCTCCAAGGAACTGGACAAATTGGAAAAGGGTATCCTCGCCGGTCGCAAAAAACTCGAAAACCCCGGCTTCGTGAACAACGCGCCGCCCGCCGTCGTCGAAGGCGCCCGCAAACAGCTCGCCGAAACCGAAAGCCGCAAAGCCGAATTGCATCGCCTCCTCGCTTCGCTCCGAGGCTAATTGCCGTTCGGGACGGGCGACGATGGCGAGCCTCACTCCGGACAACAGGCTTGGAGGCGCCGCCGCGCGTGACAAGAAAGCTGTGGCGGACGGCGGTTTCATCCTCCAACGGTGTCCCGGCGAACGTGCAGACAAAAGCACGGCAACAGGATGGTAATCAGCACAAATACTAGCGAATGTTACCGTCTATATTGAATGGCGGTTCATTGGTCTCTTTTTTGCCTTCGTTTGGCTAAATTATTATTTCTGAATTAAGAAGATGTATTTCAACAACTCAGAAATAAATTTATTGGACCCAACTTGATTTCGGGCGGGCTGATGCCTGTCCGCGCGGCGCGCTTGCCTCGTGGCCGGGCTATGGCAAGGATGCATGGGATATGTCTCATTTGTCGAAAGTTGTCGTCGCGACGCGGCGTTCGCCTCTTGCACGCGCGCAGACCCTCGAAGCTATTGAGTACCTTTCCGCGCGCATGCCGGGCGTAGCTTTCGAGGAGCGCACGTTTTCGACGGAGGGAGACGAGCGGCTGGAGTGGTCGTTGGAGGCGAAGGGGGGGAAAGGGCTATTCACCTCCGAACTGGAGCGGGCTCTCGCGGCGGGCGAGGCCGATCTTGCGGTGCATTCCTCTAAAGACTTGCCGACGTCGTTGCCGGTCGGGCTCGCGCTGGCGGGTTTCCTGCCGCGCGAGGCACCGGAGGACGTCCTCGTACTGCGTGAGTCTGTGGCGCAGGTGCGGACGCTGGCGACCGGTAGCCCTCGTCGCCGCGCGCAGACGGGTATATTCTTTCCCGGAGTTGAGTGGACGGAGATCCGCGGCAACGTGGGCACGCGTCTCGGCAAGATCGCGGACGGCGCGGCGGATGGATCGGTGATGGCGCTGGCGGGTTTGCGCCGCCTTGGCATCAACCGCCGGGAAGGACTTGTCTTTCAGCCCCTCGGCGTGCGCCAGTGTGTGCCGGCGGCGGGGCAGGGAGCGATCGCTGTTGAATGTCGGGCCTCCGACGCCGAGCTTTGGGCGCCTCTCCTCTGCGAGGAAACATCGTGCGCGGTGGGTTTGGAGCGGCTCGCGCTTTCCGCGATGGGCGGCGGATGTCATGCCGCCGCTGCCGCTCATGTGCGCGCCGGGCGATTGTACATATTCGAGGAATCGGTCGGCATGCATTCGATGGAAATCCCGGCGGCCGGGGCGGAGACTGCGGTTGCGCGCTGGTTGCACGGCCTGCTTGGCGGGCACACGGTTTAGGGCATGACCTACTTTGACCACAACGCCACCGCGCCCCTGCTTCCGCAGGCGGAAGCCGCATGGCTTGCGGCGTCCCGCGACCACTTTGCCAATCCGTCGAGCCCGCATCAGGCGGGCGCCCGTGCGCGGGCGGAGCTGGACAGATGCCGCGAACGCGTGGCAGCCCTGCTCGGAGCGGCGCCGGAGGAGATTGTCTTCACGTCGGGGGCGACCGAGGGGGCAAACGCGGTCATGCGGCATTTTGCGGCGGCGTCCGGCGGGGCGGCCTGCCTCCTCTCGCCGGTGGAACACCCGTGTGTGCGTGCCGCTGCGGAGGTGTTCTGGAAGGGGCGGGTGCGTTCCTTCGAGGCGGATTGCGCGGGACGTGTAAAGGCGGAAGATGTGGCAGAGCACTTGCGCGAAGCGCGGCCCGCCCTCGTCGCGGTGATGGCGGCGAATAACGAGACGGGCGTGCTCCAGCCTTGGGAAGAGGTCGCGGAAGCGTGCCATGCGGCGGGGGTTGCCTACCTCTGCGACGCCGTGCAGTGGGTTGGACGCCTGCCGCTGCGGGTTCCGGCGGGCTGTACCTTTGTTGTCGGTAGTGCGCACAAGTTCGGTGGGCCTAAAGGAGTGGGTTTCCTTCGCGTCCCGCGCGAAGCCGAAGGATTCGTCGCCATGGTCGGCGGCGAGCAGGAGGGAGGACGGCGCTCCGGCACGGAAAACCTGCCCGGCGTCGCCGCCATGGCGGCGGCCCTCGACTACACCGTCACGCTCGCGAAAAACGGGGCGGAGACGGCTGCGCGCGGGAAGTGGCGGAATAATTTCATCGAACGCCTTGATCCGATGGGCGTGAAGGTCGCGACGGGCGGTGCGCCGACGCTGTGGAACACGGTGTCACTCATCATGCCGCACGCGCCGAATCACCGTTGGGTCAATCAATTGAGCCGCCGCGGCTTCATGGTGTCGACGGGCAGCGCCTGCGCGACCGGGCGCGAGGGGCCGTCCCATGTCCTCTCCGCCATGGGGCTCCCGCCCGAAGAGGCCCGCCGCACGCTCCGCGTCAGTTCCGGATGGGCCACCGGCGAAGACGATTGGCATGCCCTCGCCAACGCGATCGCCGAAGTAGCCGCGGACCTGCGCAACCAAGGTAGGTCCCCTGTCATCGAGATTCCTTGATGTCGTGGAAAAAATATGACAGAAAAAGAACACCAAAGAATCGGAAATTTGCTAGCTGCAATCCGTGAGCTCACGCCAGGTCAAATCACTTGGCTTGAAAACACTGTTCGCATTTTCCGATTCCCCTATAATTTCGAGATTTTCCAAGACGGACTACTCGATGCAAGCACTCTGGAAAATTTCGGCGATGCCCTCAGAATACATCACAGTTTTTCCGTCGAGCCTTTCTCCAAAGACAAGTTCGAATACGTCTTGGAGAAAGTTGTAAATTTCGACCAACATCGAGCGCAGTTGTCATCGAAGGGAAATCCCGGCCATGACATCACCATTGATGGAGTCCCGGTCTCGCTGAAGACTCAGGCGGACAAATCTATAAAGGAAGATAAAATCTGGATTAGCAAGTTCATGGAACTTGGAAAAGGAAGTTGGGGTGATAATCCTGATGACCTCGTCATGCTGCGAGACAGGTTTTTCGCCCACATGAAGGGTTATGATCGAATTTTCACACTACGAGCACTCAGGAAAGCTCCTGACTGGATTTATGAGTTGGTCGAAATACCCAAAAGCCTGCTAGAAAAAGCGTATCCGTCCGGCAAAGGACCCCCTATCTTTGGGCGGCGGGAGTGTGGTAGGCTCCGGGCGGTTCTTTGACAAGGTGTGCGGGGTGGGCGGCGGCCCAGTTCCAGGGCAGGAGTTCTTCGAGCAAATCAGCGCCGGGGTGGCGCTCGGCGGGCACGAGGCGCTCGAGCAGATCGGTTAAGTAGGCGCGCGGCTCGATGCGGTGCATGCGGCAGCAGGTCAGCAGCGTGTAGATCACGGCGCTTTTTTCGCCG
>SKLD01000398.1 GCA_007123395.1 Opitutales bacterium | reverse complement strand
CGGCGGGGCGGGCGCGGTGCGCTCTGTAGGCTGAAGCTTCAGCGAGGCACGGATGCGGCTGGCGAGAGCGCGAGTCCGCGGCGCGGCGCCCGCTGAAGCTTCACGCTACGGCGGGTCCATGATCCGAGCCGTCTTCGTAAACTTCCAACATTGAGGCTTACACCTTATGTCAAAGAACCGTAAATCGCTTGGTTTTGGGGGTTCACCCTTCGATTCATGTTGCTGGATTAGGGCATTCTATCCATCAATCAGCCTGAACGATGAATTCAATGCGCTCCACATCCGGTCTTACACTGGTCGAGGTCATGGTTGGGCTTATGCTGGCCTCCCTTGTCGCCGCCGGTGCCTTCGCCTCAATGCGCATCGGTTATGGTGTCATCGAAGACGCGCGGGACACAACGCGCGTGTCGCAGATCATGCAGGCAGAGATCGAGCGCCTGCGAGTCATGCCGTGGTCGCGCTTGAATCAACTCCCGGAAAAGTCCGACTTTATGCAGGACGCCGAATACGACGGGGCCTTCGAGCGCGCCTTTCCGGGCCGCTACTCGGGCGAGCGCATCGTGCGCAAGCGGCTGGACCGGGATGATCAGTTGGAGGTGCGGGTCGCCGTCATGTGGGAAGCGAACGGACGCACCCACAGGCAAGCCTACCGCACCTTTTTCACCCGCGATGGGCTCAACGACTATTACCAGCGCCGGATTACGGACTGACGGAGGCAATCCCATGCACACCGGTCGAGATAGGAAAAATGGAGAGGGGAAGTCCCGCAGTGGCTTTACCATCGCGGAACTGATGGTCGCCACGACGCTGTTTCTCGTCGTCGGCGGTATCGCGATGAGTTCCGTCCTCGCCCTCATGGGCGGCAGCACGCGTCTGGCGGAGTATGTTCTCATGAACAACACTTCGCACCGTGTCCTCGAGACCTTTGCGCGCGACATCCGTATGGCCAACGATGTCATTGATCACCCGACGAAGCACACGCTGAACTTTACGCGCCCGAATTGGGACGACCCCACGGTTCACGACACCATCCGCTACCGCTTTGTGCCGGAGGAGCGCGCCCTCTTCCGCCGCATCAACGAGGAACCCGAGCGCGCCATTCTCAACAACCTCGAGGATTTTGAACTGCGCTGCTTCAACATCCTCCGCAATCCCACTACTCACCGCCTTGAGGTGAAGGAGGTGCAGATCGACGCCGTCATGGCGCGACGCATCGTCTCCACCCGTGTGTCCAACCATATCATCTCCGCGCGCTTCATGATGCGCAACAAACGGGTCGCCGAATAATGAAAACAAAACTCACCAAACAGTCCGGTTCGGTCGTCATTGCTGTCGTCATTGTCGTCCTCATCATCGCCGGCCTCGTCGGCAGCTACCTCCAGCTCACGGTCTCTGAGAACCGCGCCGCCGTGCGCAACCTGATGTTCCAAGGGGCCATGAATATCGCCGAGGCCGCCGCCGAGGAGGCTTTCCGCGCCATCAATCTTGACGACTTCAGTGGTCCCGGATGGGTGCAGACCGCGCAAGGCCCCGCCTTCCGGCTCGTTGAACAGTTTGAGAACGGCGAAACCCAAACCCTTCACGCCATCATACTCGACGGTGCCGACCGCCCCAATATCGTCGCGGAGGGCCGTATCCACCGCAACCCGGAGGTCTCGAGGCAAGTGCGCGTGATTTTCGACCGTATTCCCTCCCAAGGATTGTTTATCGAAGGACTTATCGCCAAGGACAGTATCACATTCGCGGGCAACGCCAGCGGCGGGGCGGATAGCTATAACTCGCGTTGGGGTGCATACAACGAATACGTTGTGGACCCAAATGGAAACACCGTGCGCAACCGCTTTCCAAACGGATCGATCGGAAGCGTTTCGCAAGAGAACGAGTCTGTGGAGATCAATCACTGGGAGATCTTCGGGTATGCCATGACAAACAATACCGATCCCAAACTGGGGAACCATGGGCGCGTTTACGGACCGGAAACGCCTCTCGGAGTGCAAGTGGACACGGACCGTGTGGTCCGCGATTTCTACGCTGAGTTCGAGAATGTCGAACACCCGAGTCCGACGGGAGCGCGGTCTTCTGCCGACGGCAGCGGAAACAATCAGCGTTTCGGTGATCCAAACGATCCGGAAGGAACCGAACTCGTCTACAAACTGGATTCATTCAGCGTTTCCGGGCAAGCTGATGTAATGGTCTACAATGACGTAACGCTGATTGTCGACGGAGACTTCAGCATGACCGGGCAATCGCGAATGACGCTCGCCGAAGGTGCCCGGCTGCGGATTTACGCGCAAGGCGACTTTCGCGTCGGCGGCGGTGGCATCATCAACACGGGCCGCCCGGGGCAGCATCCGGTCCCGGCTGATCTCATCATCTTCGGAACGGCACAAACGGAAGGCGCGCAGGAGTTCCGTCTCCACGGCAATGCTGAAATGCATGGTGCCGTCTACGCGCCGAACGCCGACCTGAGCCTTCAGGGTGGCGGAGGCACCGGAGCTTTCTTCGGTGCGGCGGTCGCAAACACGATCTCCGTCAACGGCACCTATACCTACCACTTTGACGAGTCCCTCCGCGATCCGGAGGACGGCGATGCCAACCGCCGCCCCGTCATGCTCGAATGGCGCGAGGTTATTGAGACGACCGACACTTTCGATTTCAGTACTGTTTTTACATCAGACGGTTGACTTGGGGTTCAGGAGTAGTGGAAGAAGCCCGCCAAGAGCGGGCTTCTTTTTGCTCCTTTTTG
>SKLD01000384.1 GCA_007123395.1 Opitutales bacterium | reverse complement strand
CCGGAGGTGACATAGGCGGAGGCGGCATCCGCGCCCCAGTCCAGAGACGTTTCCGCCTCCGTGCGCAAAGCGGCTTCAGCGGCGGGGTCGTCGATGTCGTATAGCGTGATATTGGCCCCGAATAGCTGTTCGCCGAAACGTTGACGGTGCGCAGCGCCTCCCAATCTCCCTGCCCCGAGCCGATCTGGACCTGCACCGCGACGGGGCTTCCGCCGCTCTCGCGCAGGTGGAGCGTTATCTGGCTGAAGCCATGGACGAGAAAAGGAGCCGAGGGTTCGTTGGCGGCGACGGCTTCGGCGAGCCACACCCCGCCGTGTCCGCGCGGAGCACCCCATTGCGAGAGTTCATCGAACGATCCCCACCAGAAATTCGACTGCGCCCTTTGCCATGGTCACCGGGCAGGCTCGTTGTGGAAAAGCGGTTCACTTCAAGGCTGTGAACGTTCACTTCGTAGAAATCTTCCTCCATGGAAGCGAAATACACCTTGTTTTCCGGGTCGGAGATGTGGCGCGCGGTCCCTGTCAGTCGCCCGCGCATGTCACCCGGTGAAATCGTGCGCACGGTCCCGTCGCGGGAGATGACATGGTGACCGATGAAGAGTTGGTCGGACTCGGTGTGGTGGAGCCGGTTGGCGGGCGTGCCCCCGACCGATTCGGGGCGGATGAAGCGCTCGAGGCTCGGGCGGATTTGATGCAGGTTGCGCGTGGAGCTACCGCCCGGTGAGTGCGGGTCGTAGGTGACGACCCACAGATCCCCCGCCATTTCCGCGATCGCGCCGGGGCCCACTTCTGAGGCACGGCTCGTCACGGCAAGGTGCGGATACACGCCGGAAATGCGCGTGACTTTGCCCGGCCCGTCCGGGATGGCATCGACTTCCGTCCGCACATGGTGGTTCGCGGCCGGGATCCATTCCGCGCCCGTGCGCAGGGAAGCGAGGTCGACGACATAGGAATGGGCATCGCGCGTGCTCGTGCGATCAAAACGCACGGCGTCGACGGGCGCGCTCATGGCCGCCGCTTCGTTGGCAAAACCGCGCAGTCCGTGGACAGTGTGAACCAATGACTCCGCGCCGGGATCGGACCATGCGAAATCCCATGAAGCCTCCGGCGTGCCGAAATTCCGTCCCACGACACGCAACCGCACGGGGGTGTTCGCCGGGATTGGAAACACGCTACCGTCCGTCTCCGCGACGAGATCGAAGAAACCGCCTTCAATATTCACCTGCAAACGGTTGTCATAACTGCCCCGCAGTTCGAGCGCCACCTTGCCGCCGGCGTCGAGCATGACGCGGAACGACTGCGGCTCAACCGTTCCCGCGGATTCCACGGCGAGATCGAGTGTGAAGTCCGCTTGGGGAGCAAACGCCTGTCCAAGGCTCGCCATCGTTTCCCACGGCAACCGCGCCGCCGTGGCCGTGCCCCCGAGCCCGGTCCATTCCTCGACTTCGGCGGCATCCCAGCCAACCGCAAAGGGCGACGCCTCGAAGTCGCCGTTGACAAGCAGATTCTCAGCCGCCGCCGACATGGAAAAAAAGGGAATCAGAAACGGAAGAATGCCCGCGGCACGCGCCCTACGAAAACGAGGCGAGACAGACGCAGAAAACAAACGGATCATGGAAAAATTCATATCGGAAGGGGTGTTGAGCCGCTAGACCACCATGGGGATTTGAGGCAGCTGAGGTTGACGAAAAAGCCTCCGGCGCGAGAGCCGGAGGCTTCAGGGGAATCGATGCCATCACCTACATAAAACCAAGGCAGTAACGGGGAAAACGGGATACAACACTTCACGCACCGCGCCGCCGACGCGCGAATGCAAGAGTAGGCTAGCGATTCATCGCGGGAAAAGATATACGCTTTTGCGGAAAAATATTTACGCAAAACGGACACTTCGTTTATCTTGCCACCATGGAAAAAAGGAAAGTCGTGACGGTCATGGTTCCGGCGGTGGCGAGCAGCATGCGCGATCTCGTGCGGGGCATCGCCGATTACGCGGCGGAAGCGGGCGACTGGCACCTTGTTCTCCACCTGTGGGGTCATGTGAATGCGGCATCCGCGGAGTGGATCAACCGGGGCGACGGGATCGTTTTTGAGTCACCGCTTTCCACCTCAGTGGTCCGCTCGCCGGAATGGCGCATTCCGGCGGTCGCCGTACAGGTGCCTGAACTGGGCGAACGCCACCCGCTCGTAACGACCGACTACCGTGCGGTGGGCCGAATGGCGGCGGACTATTTCCTCGAAAAAGGTCTGCCCCACCTCGCCTACCTCGGTTACCGGAACGATGAGGAAAGCGAGGCCGGTTTCCGCGAGCGCGCCCGTGAAGCGGGTGTTCCGGTGGAAACCTACGGGCTGGGAGGCGAACAACCGGAGCTGGATGAACGGGCGCGGAAGAACGTTCTTGCGTGGCTCCACTCCCTGGCCCCGCCCGTGGGGATTCTGCTGCGGGAGGATTTCGTCGCGCAAAAAATCATCGACTGGATACCGCGCGATTGGCTGCCGGAACGAATCGCCCTCCTCGGCACAGGCAACGACTCCATCATTTGCGAAATCACCCGTCCCACCCTCAGCAGCGTCGACCGAGGGGCACGCCGGGTGGGATGGCAGGCGGCGGCATGGCTCGACCGCATCATGAAAGGCGAGAAGATGCCGCCGCAAATCCTCCGGCTGCCCCCCTCGCACATCGCCGAGCGCCAATCCACCGGTCTGCGCTACACGCCGGATATTCTGGTGACACGCGCTGTTCGCATGATCGAAAAAAACCTCTCAAATCCCCTCACAACGGACGCGCTCTGCGCCCGTCTCGGGCTCTCCCGGCGCACGCTCGAGCGCCGTTTCCATGCGGCCCTCGGTTGCAGCGTCCTCAAGCACCGTTGGCACCTCCAATTGGAAAAGGCCCGCCGTCTCCTCGCGACGACAAGCGAGCCGATGAGCCACATCGCCGAGCAGTGCGGCTACGGCAACCAGCAACGGTTCGCGGAATCCTTCCGCCGCGCCGTCGGCGTCGCGCCCTCCCGCTATCGCCGGGAAAGCAAACACCCGTGAAAGAACCCACCGAATCTTTGTGTGCCGGGTGTTGTGCTTGTTCGCCTTCAACTGTCCGGAGTGAGCGTATTGCTTCTGCAAGTTGCCGTTCCGGGCACCGCCTTTTTGGCGATCCTATTGGATGATGCTTGATAGTTTGGCAATAACTACAGCGAGAGTTTCGCCATCGAGTTTCTCGATAAGCTTCACCTGTCTCGCTTTCCAATCCAAACTCTTCACTTGGTCTGACAAGACAGCACCCCTGACCTTCTTTCCCTCCACATTCACCTCGAATGGATATCCCTTTACCCGCGAGGTTATGGGACAAAACATCGCCAATCCGGTCTTTCGATTGTATGCTTTCCGGGATAGAACGAGGGCCGGTCGATGGCCCGCTTGTTCGTGACCTGCTTGCGGATCAAACTCAAGCCAGACAATATCCCCTTCCTCTGGAACGTAGCGGCTCACCACGATTCCCGGCCTCGGACGGCCCCAGTCGATACCTCCTCATGAACGTTCTCTTTCGTAATCCCTTTCAAAAGCTCGTTCAAATCGTAGTTTTCTTTCCTTGAAGGACGTAAAAGCAACCCTTCCTCTTTCTCAATGATCTCGACATTCGAGTCCTCAAAAATCTGATGGCTTGTCGCCAACTTCTTTGGAAGCCGCAATGCCAAGCTGTTTCCCCAACGCGATACCTTGGTTTTCATACCGCAAAATGTATCTACATTGGATATTCCGTCAAGACGAAGATTTTCCTTCGGCAACAGATTTCTCAGTGTTTTCCTGGCGGAATTGAGGCCTCGGGTTTCAATCGTTCCGTGAAATTTGACGGGCGATGCATCGCATTGTCAATGAAGGATTTTCGAGTGATCCAGAACCGGAAGCCGAAGCCGTCAGGCTTTGGAACGGGTTGGGAGAGGGTTTCCAAGTTTGCCCAACCCGTCCAAACGCTGACGCGTTCGGCGGGTCCGGGTTCTGCGCCGTTCCTCCTTACACCTTGCCGCGACGGGCTTCGAGGGTGGCGCGGATTTCGAGGGCTTTTTCTTCGGTGATGCGGTAGGAGGCCACAAGCCAGATGGCGATGCCGGAGGCGACCATGGGGATGACGCAGTCGAAGATGCGCATGAGGAGGAGTGTGCGCTCCGGCTGGTCGCCGCCGAGTTCGACGTCAAATCCGGTAGCGTTGAGGAGGAATCCGGAGACCCCGAGGGCGAGGGCCATGCCGAGTTTGACGACCCACCAGAAGATAGAGCCGAACATCCCCTCGCGGCGGTGTCCCGTCTCCAGCTCGTCGAAGTCGCAGACGTCAGCAATCATCGAGCCCATGAGGGTGAAGAGACCGCCGAGGCCAAAGGCGATGAAGGGCGTGGCGACGAGAAGCAAAAGGGGCGTGGTCTGGCTATAGCAGAAGAATTTCAGGCCGTAGCCGAAGATCGAAATACCGATGGCGATGAAAAAGGCCCGCCGCTTGCCGAGGCGCGTGGAGATCCACGTGACAATGGGAATGACGCAGAACGTGGCGATGGCGGAGGCCGTTCCGTTCCAGCCCATGAGTTGAGAGCCGGCCCCTTTGTCGCCCCCGTAGACGTAATAGATAATCACATACGAAGAGAACGCCGAGACGAGCATGAAGCCGTTGAAGACGAGGAAGGTGGCCCCGCAGAGCTTGAGAAAGGGCGTGAACTTGATCGTGATGAGGAACCCCTTGAGAAACGAAACGACATTGCGGACGACGGCCTGCATGCCGCTCTCGATCAATTCGGATGTCTTCGCCTTTTCCGCCTTGCCCATGCGTTCGCGGCAGAAGATGGCCGGGATGATCCCGACCGTCACGGCGAAGACCCCGATCATGATGGCGAGGCCCCGCGCACCCGACACCGAATCATCGAAGAAGTTCTTGTTCTCCATTATCCAGTAGAACCACGGTGCCGCGACCCACGCGATCTGGCCCATCCAGTTGGCCACCGCCATGAGGCGTGTGCGCTCATTGTAATCGGGGGTCATCTCGTAGCCGAGAGCGACCCACGGCGTCGCAAAGATAGTGTAAGCGAGATAGAAGAAAAGAGAGCCGATAAGGAAGAACCAGAAATAGAAGGTCTGGCTGTGCCCCGGCGGCAACTGCCAGAGGACGGCGAAGATCACTCCGGCGAGAATGGCACCCATAAAAATGTAAGGTCGGCGCCGCCCCCAGCGCGTCCGCGTCTGGTCGGAGATGTAGCCCATGACCGGATCGGTGAGGGCATCCGTCAACCGCGGCAGCGCCATGAGCAGACCGACAACGGCGGGATTCATGCCGAGGCCGAGGTTCAGGACGATGGCCATCACACCGATGGCGGCCCCAAGCAGATTGTTGACGAGCGCCCCGAATCCGTAGGCGATCTTCTGGGGTATCGGGATGCGGTCGACGGCGGCGGTTTGGTGGCGGACTGTAGGACTCATTTTGAGATATGCGATTTTATGCGGATAAACGTTTTTTGGCTGGCGACCTCGGCTATGTCAAGCGTCGGACTCCTTCGATTACCGAAAAACAGGCAATTTTCAGCATCTTTGATGGCTTGCATCCCGCATTTGCAGAATGCTCGCAGGCGAGGACGAGGGCTACGCTGCTGCCTCTTTTATGCATTTTTATACTATTGATTAAACGCCATAACCGGACCCACTTTGCGTCTGCCACGGCCCGTAGAGTACCCTTCTCACGGCCCCGCACGGAGGCGGAGGAACATCGGATCATCGTTCCCGTCTATCCCGATGCGCACTTCGATGCGCTCGACTCCGCCGCCGGATTCGAGAATGTCGCCGTCAATCCCGGTCCAGCTTCGGAGATCCCCGGAGTATTCCAGACCACCGAATTCCGGAGGTAGATCGGCGAGGCGGGTGTAGCGGTAGACAAACTCTCCGGATTCTAGATACAACTCGGTATTCTCCGCGGGCAGGAGCGGATCCTCATTGCGGAAAAAACGGATGAGGTTCGGCACACCGGTGCCGAGGGGATCGGCAGCGTTACCCCAGACCGACGCTTCCAATGCGGGATCGGCGAGAGTTTCGGCGGGGAAATAGGCGCGGCGCCATGCATCCATGCGCTCGGAGGTCGTGGGAATATAATCCTCCCCGCAAGCGCCGATGACGCGGGTGACGGGATTTTGCGAGGTGTTGCGTTCCCCGCCGGCGGGATGCGAGTAGGTGTAGTAAAAGATGACCGTGTCACCCTCCGACACGTTCGGGAGCAGGAAGGGAACATTGGGTGTGACAAATGTACCGGCAAACGGTCCCCCACCGCCCGTGCTGAGATAGAGAATACACACATTACTCCCCATTCCCGGAATGGCTGGAATGAAGGTAATCGAAGGGGGTTCGCCTGAGGCGGACAGGCGGTAGGAAAAGTCGCCGTTGGAGGCTAAGGCCTCGCAGGGTTCGGGCGGGAGGATGGTGATGATGACAGGCTCGGAAACAGCCGACAGACCGTCATTATCGGTAGCCACGGCGGTGAGGATGTAGTCTCCGACAGGTGCCTTCCAGGAAATGGCGTAAGGTGGCGCGAAGACCTGTCCGATCCGGATTTCTCCGCTGTAGAAAGCGACCGACTCAATGGTTCCATCGAGGTCCTGTGCCGTAGCACTGATCGAGAAGGTCCTCCCGGTATTCATCGAGAAGCCGGTGGCCGGTTGGGTGATGGAGACCGTCGGCGGCAACTCTTCGGTTTGCGTAACGATTAGGTTGATCTCATCCCGGGCGGTGTGCGTGCCGTCGCTTACATGCAGGCGGATACGGTAGACGCCCTCGACGAGGTTGGTGAGAACGGGATCGACGGCGGCACTGTCGGAGAAAGCGATGACGGAGGGGCCAAAGACCTGCTCCCAGTGGTGGTCGGGAGTGAGTCCCGCCGCCACCGAGCTGCCGACGGCGCTGAGGGTGACATTGGTGACTGGGAAGAGGACGGCGCGGTTGCCTCCGGCGTCCGCGACGGGACGGGGCGTGGCAAAGGGCGCGTCGAAGGCAAAGCTCATCCGCCCGAGGTTCAGTTCACCCCCGACAAAGGTAACGCGAAGCACATGCTCTCCGGCGGGTAGCTCCAATCCGGAAACGGTGTGGCCTCCGAAGGTGTCCCAAGAGTTGGTCGTGGGCACGGTGAAGGGTGTCCGGACGGGCTCACCATTAAGCGTGAGGCTAAGGGGTCCACCGCCTTGGGAATTCCCCGAAGCGTAGCGAAGCGTGAGGTTGTAGATGCCCGCTTGCTCGACAAAGACAGTGTATTCAAGCCACTCGCCGGCAGCGATCCATCCGACGTAAGCACCTTCGGTTGGGTGGAGGGCGGCATCGACGTATTCCGAACGGCGGAAGTCTCCACTATTTTCGAGGCTGTTGTCGCGGTAGGCAACACCCTGCCCCACGCCGCCTTCAAAGATGTCGTATTTGCCCGCCTCGACGGTCCCAGGAATTGCCCAAGGCGCGCCCTCGTAGGGAACCTGGTCGCCAACTTGGATGGAAACCGAATTTGTCAGGCTAAAACGGTCCTCCGCGTAGACGCGGGCAAAAACCGTGTGAACGCCCGACGGGAGGTTGCCCGCCGTCATGCGGTGGGGTGCCTGCGTTGACACACCGAGCGAGCGGCTGCCACGGAAGAACTCCACCTCGTTCGCCTCGCCCGCGACAATCTCCACCTCGAGGTCGACGCTGCCGCCCGGGTAAGCACGGGTGAAGCTCGTCGAGAGGACGCCGCGCGCAGAGCTGTCTTGACTGCTCGCCATCGTCCGCGCGGGGACGAACAACGATCCGCCGTCGGAAAACAGCACCGTGCGGTCTTCCTCACCGTAGTTGTGTGCGACATAGGTCGTTTCGCCGTCTTTGTTGAAGGCGGCGGCGACGGGATAGTCCGCCGTGATCGTCGCATCGACCCGCCCGAGGGCCTTCATGGCGTGGAGCCAGTGGTAGGTCTGGGCGTCGGAGATACCGAACTTGAGGGAGCGGTCGGGATAGGAATCGTGCAGATCGAGGGCGGCGGAGGCATCCGTGAAAGCAAGAAACTTCCAATACACATCATGCCAGAGATTCACATTGGGCTGATTGACGAGGATGCCGGTATTCTGAGCCATCTCCGCCCAGAGTCTTTCCGCATAGGCGTGGTTGTGCCCGAGGTAGAGAGATCCGCCGTGGATGGGATACAACTCAATGCCGTAGGCGGCGGCGATGTCGCCTGTCCAGAAAGTCTGGTTGTCGTAGCCGTTGCCCCAGATGCGGGAGGCGAGGGCAAAGTTGTATTCCGGCTTGAAGGTGCGGTTGTTGACGTCGAACCAATACTCTTCGGTGGCGGTTTGCTCAGTGACGTAGAGGTAGATGCCGAGGTCGCGTACGGCGGTATTGCCGGTGAGGGTACCCCAGTGGATGAGCGAGGAGTTGAACTGCATGCTCTCGGAGGTAGACTCCTGATCGTTGCCGAGGGGAAAGGTGGCAAAGCCGTTGGCCCACGCGTGGCCTGCGTAAGGGCTGAAATTACGCAGGAAGGGGAACATGGGGTCTTCGCGGTCGGGGCTGGCGGCGTCGCGGATGAGGAGGTCGATCATTCCGCCCCAGTCAGCCGCCCAACCGGGGTTGAATTGCTCCACGAAGGCCGCCGCATGGATAAAGTAACCCCAGTGGAAGTGGTGGTCGTTGAGGTTGGTGTCCTGGCCGTGGCCAGCCGGATAGCCGATCATGGCGGTCCATGTGGTGTTGTAGAAAAAGAGGAAGGCGACCTCGCCGGGTTCCGCCCGCAGCCAGTCTTCAAGGCGTTCGCGCACGGTGGCGATCATGAGATCGCGCCCTTCCGTGTTGCCGACAAGATCGGCGATGCGCGCCGTCTGGATGAGCCGGTTCATCACCTGCCCTTCGTTGTAGGAATCGGTCCATGTGCTGAGGGACTCATTCTGCAAGGCGTTGACCTTCGCCTGCAGCTCGTCCAACCGGAAGCGGTCGCTGCCGTCAGGAATGAAGGGCAAGGTGGGCAGAATGCCATGAAACGTGCGCTCCGTCGCAAAATGGTTGCCCTCGAGCATCTTCAGGGTGCCGCGGATAGAGGGATAGTCGTGCCCCTGCGGGACGGGCGAATCACTTGCCAAATAGCCCCACTGGTGCGGAAGAAGTCCCTGCAGGACGGTCGTTCCCGTGCCTTCTTGCGCCTCCGCCGTGATCCGGAAGTCCGTCCGTACGACGGAAGTCGCTTCATCGTACTGCCACTCGACTTCGGTGTTCACCGGAAATGCGAAGGCATACTCACGGTAGGCGTCGGCGACAGCCGCCGGGGAGGCGGCGGAAGGCGGCAGTTTCGCCATCGACCAGTAGTCCTGCCCGTTCAGCGTGGAGGTAAAGGTGTTGCCCGTTTGCGTCCACACGGAACCGGCGGGCGCGTAAACGGCGAAGTGCGAGCCGCCTTGGGAATTGGTGATGAGCAGGCGCGGGCCACTGACGGTGGCCGTGCCCACATTGACGACGATGCGGGCTTCCGAGCCGCTGCTCTTGCGGAAATAAAGGAAGGGCATGGCCTTGCCGCTCGTCGCCTCGAAAGTATGCGCCCCGCTTGCCCAGGCCATAGTGACGGTCCAGTCGCTGTAATCGGCAATGGTCGCACGGGGGGCGTTCAAGCCGGTCACCCCGACGACGATGGGAGAAATGTCACTGAGCGGTTGCGCGCTGCCACCCGGACCGGAGGGTGCCACAATGTAGCCAACGTCCAGACCGGTGGGCAAGGTGCGCATGGCCATCGGGTAGTTGAAGAGGTTGGCCACATGGTTTTCCCGAAGGAGCAAGGACCACCAGTCGTTTGTCGGAATCGGACGGCCAAGCGCGTTTCCGCTCAGTTGGGGCGTGCCGGGAGGAACTCCGTTGCGGCCCGCGACATCCGTGCCCGGGAAGACCGTGGTGTAACTCCCCTCCCCCACGGAGACGAATTGCGCCGGGAGAGAGTGGCTGAAAAGCGGAGCGATGGAGAGCGCGGCAATCACCGCGGCGGAGAGAAAGGGAATTCGCATATGGGTCGGAGCTGAGGCAGGACCGGAATGGTCACTGATCAACACCGACTGTGACGTGCCGAAGGCCCGTGTCGAGAAAAATATGCATCTTTATGCGTTTACCGTTTCCGGCATGCATCATTGCCGTTTCAGCGCGCCAAACGATAGGTGAAGGGACGGCACGTTACCTCTGTTCTGTTTTGCCGCAATTACGGCAAGCCGCTCCAAAGGCAGCGACGGATAATTACCTCCGAGGATCCTCAAGGGAACAGTACCCCGCCCGTGAACGCGCCACCGCCAGATCCACGTTGTCGAGCACGTCGACGGGCCGGCACGGCGGCGGACGCTTCAACTTGGCAAGAATCCCCGCGCCTTCTCCCTCTTCCAGCCAATCGCGCACTCCCAGCACCCGGCCCTCCGTGAGAAACCGTGCGCGCAGCCGCAGCAGCTCGTGCGGCTGCAGCTCCCCGCCGTTCCTCACCGCTTCCAGCAACGCCGCCGGGTCGATCCTCGCCCCCGTGCCGTCGCCCT
>SKLD01000091.1 GCA_007123395.1 Opitutales bacterium | reverse complement strand
TCCGGATCGCGCTCGGCGAGGACCTCGCCCATGCGCTGCAAGAGCGCCCGTTCCCCGGCGTCGTCCATGGATTCGATCTCGAGAAGCAGGGGTTCGGCGTCGCCTGAAAACGACAGCCCGACGGCGATCACCCTGTCGCCCTTGCGCGCGGGATCGGAAAATTCGCCGGGCACACTGCAGGAGGTCTCGATATCGAGCTGGCAACGCCGCAACGCCGCAAAAGGCATCCCTGCGAAAAGGCGCTGCCCCGATGCGACGAGCGCCTGATGCTCGTAGGGCCGCACCACTTCGACGGCGTCCTTGCCCCATGCTTTCACTTGTGCCTCGAAGGCCTCCGCCGAGCCGCAGGAAACACGGCGGTTGAAGGGCCCTGGCCCGGAGAGGACCTCCGCCGACCAGTCACCGTCCGGCGGCTCAGCGCAGGCCCACGCGAAGGGCCGGAACGGCACCGCCTCCTCCCGCGTTCCGCCCTCCGCTTCCGTCCCGCGCCATGCCCGGCGCAGCACACCGTCACCCCCGACCCACAAGCCGACCAATGTTTCCTCCGCACTCATGCCGCAAGCGAATCCCCGCCGCGCCGCGATGGCAAGCCCGCGCGGTCAATAGCGCGAGATCAACAAATCGCGCTGCCAGAGCAGTTCCTTCGGCATGTGATCCCAGAGCTTGAGGAACAGCTCTTCGTGCCCGAGCGACTGCAACTTGAGGATCTCCGAGTCGATGCACATGAGTTCGTCCCACTGCTCCCGCGGAAAATTCATGCCGCGCCAGTCGATGTCCTCGTAGTTCGGCATCCAGCCGAGGGCCGTCTCCGTGCCGATGCCGCGCCCTGTGGCACGCTGCACGATCCAGCGCAGAACGCGCATGTTCTGCCCGAAACCGGGCCAGAGGAACTTGCCGTCCTCGCCCCGCCGAAACCAGTTGACGTGAAAGATGCGCGGGGCGTGTTTGATCCGCTTGCCCATCTTCAGCCAGTGGCGGAAATAGTCGCCCATGTGATAGCCGCAAAACGGCAACATGGCGAAAGGGTCGCGCCGCATTTCACCGACTTTGCCCTCGGCCGCGGCCGTTTGCTCCGAGCCGATAGTCGCGCCGAGGTAGACGCCGTGCTGCCAGTTGAAGCTCTGGTAGACGAGCGGGATGGTTGTCATCCTCCGCCCGCCGAAAACCATCGCGCCGATCAAAACACCCTCCGGATCCTCCCACGCGGGATCGATGATCGGGCAGTTGGCCGCCGGCGCTGTGAAGCGGCTGTTCGGGTGCGCGGCGGGCCGCCCGCAGCCGGGCGTCCACTCCTGCCCCTTCCAGTCAATTAACTTCGGCGGCGGCTCATCCGTCATCTCCTCCCACCACACGTCGCCGTCTTCCGTTAGGGCGCAGTTTGTGAAAATAGTGTCGCTTGCGCAGGACGCCACCGCCATGGGATTGGTCTTCTCGCTTGTGCCCGGCGCCACGCCGAAGAAGCCGGCCTCCGGGTTGATCGCACGCAGGCGACCCTCCGCATCGGGTTTGATCCAAGCAATGTCGTCGCCCACACAAGTGACTTCCCAGCCTTCGTCCCGCATCTCCTTCGGCGGAATGAGCATGGCGAAGTTTGTCTTGCCGCAGGCGCTGGGGAATGCGCCGGTCACGTAGGTCTTCCGTCCCGTGGGATCCTTTACCCCGAGGATGAGCATGTGCTCGGCCAACCAGCCTTCGTCCCGCGCCATGACCGAGGCGATGCGCAGGGCAAAGCATTTCTTCCCGAGCAGCGCGTTGCCGCCGTAACCTGAGCCGAAACTGAGGATCGTACGCTCCTCCGGAAAGTGCGCGATACACGTGTTCTCCGGATCGCACGGCCACGCCACATCGTCCTCCGGCTTGAGCACGGGGCGACCCACCGTATGCACGCAACGCACGTAGTTACGGTCGTCGCCGAGAACATTCCAGACGAGGAGGCCGACACGCGTCATTATCCGCATGTTCACAACTACGTAGGGCGAATCCGTGATTTCAATACCGATCTGCGACATCTCCGAGCCCAACGGACCCATGCTGAACGGGATGACATACATCGTGCGGCCCTCCATGCAGCCTTCAGAGATAGCGTTGAGTTTGTCTTTCATCTCGCGCGGGGCCATCCAGTTGTTTGTTGGCCCGGCGGCGTCCTCGGACATCGAACAAATGAAGGTGCGCGACTCCACGCGGGCGACGTCGCGCGGATCGGAGCGGAACAAATAGCTGTTCGGGCGCTTCTCCTCGTTGAGCTTTACGCAGTGGCCCTTTTTCACCATCATGTCGAAGAGCGCGTCGCGTTCCGCAGCCGAACCGTCCACCCAGTGAACGCGGTCGGGGCTGCAAAGCCGCGCTACGCGCTGCACCCAACTGAGAACGTCGCGGTTTGCCGTGGGCGGTTCTGAATTCAGGGGAAAGGCGCACTCGGGCGCGACGGTTTCCGTTTGACTTACGTCATTTGTCATGATGGTTTATTACAATTCAATGTTGAGGTAATCGCGCCGAAGGTCGGCACAGGTGAGAGTCATGAGCGGTCTGCCGCCGGTTGTTGCATCGTCGCCGCGGCACGCTTCCGCGCCTCGATCACACAGATGATGAAGGCGCCGCCCGGCGCCCAGATAAAGACGTAGAACGCCCCGTCGCGCGCGCCCTGCACGAGCATGCCGCCAAGCCCCCGGTCGAGGGGCAGCACCAGCCATGCGAGTGCGAAGAGGACTGTGCCGACGACCCCCCCGGCCGTCACCGCCGCCCCCAGCCATCCGAGCCAGCGCAGTTCCCACGAGAATACCGAGCGCAACGCGGCGCGCGGTGACCTCCCGAACTCGCGGCACAAGAAGAATGCCGTGCCCGCAGCCACCACCGCGAAGAGGCTGAAAAAGATCGCGAGGCCGACACGCGCCGGGGCGTGGAAGCGCCATTCCGCCGCGCCGCCGCCGAGCAGCCACAGATACCATGCGGCCAACGCGCAGAAGACCACCGCTCCGAGGGGCGTTACCCACTCAAGAGGTCCGTTGCGCCGGGGCGGCGGATTGCTTTCGGCTGCTGGCTTCACGACGGTATACGCGCACGACATTTCGCACAACTTCAGAGAGAGAACGGCCCTCGGCGCAAACCCCGATTCCCGTTTGCATGTAAATCGGCTCGCGCTCGGCGAGAAGCGCACGAACCCGCTCAAGCGGATCCTCCGTGCGCAGAAGCGGCCGTTTGTCGCTGCCGAGGGTACGCTCGAGAATCGTGTCCGGATTGGCGAAAAGGCACACGACAATGCCCTTGGAGAGGAGCAACTCACGCATCCCCGCGGGGATGGGAAGGCCGCCGCCGCAGGCCACGACGACACCCTGCGGCGGATGGCCGGTCTCGATAAAGGCACGCTCTTTCCCACGGAAAGCGGTCTCCCCCTCGTCGGCGAAGATGTCGGAAATGGAACGTCCCTCGCTCGCCTCTATCTCAGCGTCGGAATCGAGAAAGCGCATACCGAGCTGACGGGCGACACTCCGTCCCACGGCCGATTTTCCCACGCCCATAAACCCGATGAGGTAGAGATTCAGTCCGGAGGCGTTTGCCTGACGCGGAAATTTCATACCACCCACCGTAGCGGCGGGAGGCAGCACGGATCAACCCCGATTACGGGTGCGCGTCCGGGCATGCAGCGGAGGCCGGGGCAGACCCCGTCACATTCCCGTGTAGGTGCGGATCTCAAGAAGCGCGCGGTGGATTTCCTGCACGGTATCGTAAACCGCCCGGCCTATCGCGTCGGAGCGCGCCATCGCCTGCAGGTGCTCGCGGTTACCCGTCAGCTCCTCTTCGGAAAGCACGAGATAGGCGAGTTGGCAGGCATGCACAAGACCCGCGAGGAGCAGCTCTGCCCGCGTGGGTTCGTGCTCCTCGTCGAGGATGGCCCGGCGCAACCGCGCCCGCACCGCCTCCTCCGCATCATGGTCGGCGGCAGGATAGCGCTTGCGGTGGAAGACCCATAGAAACTCTTCGTCCTCCTCCCTCAACACCCCCTTATCCACCAAACCTTCGATCACCTTCCGACGGAACTTCGGTCCGTCCGCCGCGAGCCGCGAAAGCGCGTGGGCCAGCTCATTGCTCTCAAGGCCAGAGACCACGGAAAAGGCCTCCTCAAGGACTGGATCATCCGGTGGCAGGACGTCACGGACAGTAAGCCCGGAATCATCCGCATGCACTTTCTTCTTCATCGATAGTTCGGCCAGCAAGCCGCCGGCCAGGGCGTAGTCGAGCGCACGGTCCGGCAGTGATCGGAGCTTTCCAGTCTCCTCATCGAGAGCGAGGAGAACGATATCTTCGACAAGACTCAGTGTTTTCATGACACTTTAGGGATGAAGGATGTGAAATAATTGAATTGTATGATTACTGTAACCCATTCATGCGCAGGGCGCAAAGGAAAACGCTGCAGAATAGTCGCAAAAACCACCGCTCTTGCTAAACTCACACCCCATGAAGGCCAACAGACACGCAAGCCTCGCCCTCTGCCTTGCGGCCATGGCGGTTTCTCCTCTAATTCCAGCCCAGACCATGCAAACCCGAACTGTAACCATCGATCGTTCCGCCGAGCTTCCGGCGAACACCGCACGTGCCGTTCTCGGCGGCGGCTGCTTTTGGTGCCTCGAAGCGATTTTCGCACGCATCGACGGTGTCCTTCGCGTCACCTCAGGGTTCGCCGGCGGCGATAAACCCGACCCTACCTACCGCGAGGTTGTCTCCGGCGATACCGGGCACGCCGAAGTCGTTGAGATCATCTTCGATCCCGCCAAAGTTGCCTACGAAGAGTTGCTCGAAGTCTTCTGGCTCGCGCACGATCCAACCACCCTCAACCGCCAGGGACCGGACATCGGCACACAGTACCGGTCCATCATCCTCTACGGCGGCGAGACGCAGAAGTCTGCGGCGCACGCCTCCGTCGCGTCCGCCGCCCCGCGCTTCAAAGATCCCATCGTCACCGAACTGAAGCCCCTCGAAACCTTCTATCCGGCCGAAGATTACCATCAGGATTACTTCGAAAACAATCGGCGACAACCCTATTGCCGCTACGTCATCCTACCCAAACTCGAGAAGGTCCATTCCAAGCTGGGCGACGGCTGAGACAGCACTAGCCCGATGCGGGCACGCACGACATGACCCCGCCACTCTTCCCGTCCGCTTGACGGATGCGGCAAGGACGACACCTTGCCAAAGATGCGGGTACTCTTGGCCTTCGACAAATTCAAAGACAGCATGCCGGCCGACACGGCCTGCGACAGCGCGGCCGAAGGCCTTCGCGCGCTACGGCCCGATTGGGAGATCGAAACCGCCCCCCTTACCGACGGCGGCGAGGGCTTCGCCCGTATCCTCACAAAAGCGCTCGGCGGTGAACTCGTCGAAGTGCCCGTCCTTGATGCGCTCGGCCGCCTGATCAATGCGCCCTACGGACGCGTCGACCTTTCGCGGGTGCCGCAGGCGGCAGTCGACATTCTCCGGATTGGCCCAACCCATGGAACCCTCGCCGTCATCGGCATGGCCGAGGCAAGCGGCCTTGAGGCCTTGCGGCCAGAAGAGCGCGATCCATGGCAAACCACGACCTACGGGACCGGCCAACTCGTCCGCCACGCCACCGAATCCGGTGCCGCCGCTATTCTTCTCGGGCTCGGCGGCAGCGCCACCAACGACTGCGGACTCGGTGCCCTCGAAGCCATGGGTGTCCTCGCCTACGGCCACGATCACCAGCCCGTCCGCAATCTCGTCCCCGCCCGCTGGAAGCTGGTCGCCTCTCTCGGCGGGCTTTTCAATCTTAAGAGCAAATCAGCCCCCCTTCGTCTCGCCTGCGACGTCGCCAACCCACTCCTCGGCCCGCACGGCGCGACCGCCGTCTACGGCCCTCAAAAGGGCCTCAAACCAGAAGACTTCGAACGGCTCGAGCGCGCCATGGCCAAGACCGCCGACCGCCTGCTCGGACTCGCCGGTGTCCCGGCAACCGAATTCGAGGCAAGAAAAGCGGAACCCGGTGCCGGTGCCGCCGGGGGTATCGGCTTCGGCCTGCGCACGCTGCTGCCGGATGCCGCCTTCGTGCCCGGATTCGAGACCGTCGCCGCGCTTCTCGGCCTCGACGAGAGAATCCGCCGCGCCGATATCATTCTCACCGGGGAAGGAAAATTTGACGAAAGTTCCCTCCACGGAAAAGCGCCCGCGAAAATTATCGCCCAAGCACCTGCGAATGCCGCCGTGCGCGTCTTCGCAGGCAGTGTCGCTCTGCCCCCCGACAGGTGCCCCCCGCGCCTTTCTCCCGCTCACGTCGTCGCCGTCACACCGGAAAACATGCCCCTCGACGAAGCCCTGCGGCGCGGACCCGAACTCCTCGAAGCCGCCGTGCGCGCACATTTCCGGGCTTGAAACGGGGCACCCCTGCGACAGGATCATTCCCTGCCGATAGGCCGCTATCCCACCGTCATTGTCATGCAAGACGAGGAAGTCAGACTCAAACGCATCCGCAGCGAACGCATCGCGCGCACAAAACGGCTCCTCCGCTGGCTGCCCCGCCGCGCCAACATGCACAAATACCCCGTGCTGCGGCCCTTTGCGGAAAGCGCCCGCAAGCGCCACTACCTCTGGTCCTTCCGCGCCAAACCCGTCGTCATTGCCCTCTATGTCGGTAGCATCTTGACCTTCCTGCCCCTCTATGGCGTGCAGATGCTCCTTTCCGTCATCGCCGCCTTCCTCTTCCGCGCCAACCTTCCCGTTCTCTTCGGCCTCCAGTTCGTCACCAACCCCTTTACCATCCTCCCCGTCTACTTCGCCGCCTATCAAATCGGTCGCGTCTTTCTCTCCCTCGTCGGAATCCGCGTCCCCAACCTCAACCGCGCCCAGATCGAAGTCCTCTTCGAAAACATGCGCGAGGGCCAATGGGGCGAAAACTTCGCCTACTTCGCCACCGTCTTCGGCACCACCACCCTCGGCGGTGCCATGATCGGCCTCTTCATCGGCACAATCGCCAGCTGGCTCTACCGCTTCGGTGCCTACGAGGTCACCAAAACCTACGAGCGCCTACGCGAACTCCAAATCCGCCGCGAATCCAACGAACCCAATGAAAAACCATAACAAAATCCTTGACCCCGCTGCAAAACCGCATTAAACATCTCAAAGAATTTTATTTATGGAAAAATGTGATATGGGTGAAATCAGAATCAAAAGTGAAAAAACTTGTGTATACCACATTGTTGCCCGGGTGGTGCACCGGCGGCATTTGCTGGGGGATCTGGAGCGTGAAGTGTGGGTGCATGCGCTGCGCCGGGCGGCGGAGTTCAGCGGCGTGGAGGTGGTGACCTACTGCGTGCTGGAGAACCACGCGCATCTCCTTGTGCGGATCGATCCGCAGGCACGCGAGGGCGGGGACGCTGAGCTGGTGCGCCGGTTTGGGGCGCTGTATGGCACCTCTCGGGCGGCGTGGTGCAATCTGGACGCGCGGGGGCTGGAACATGCGCTGAGGCAGGGAGAGACGGAGGAAGCGGAGCGACTGCGGGCGCGCCTGCGCGCACGGATGGGGGATGTGTCGGAGTTCATGCGGACGCTGCGTCAGCGCTACACGAAGTGGTATAATGGCACACACGAAACGGTCGGCACGCTATGGGCGGAACGCTTCCGGAGCGTGCTCGTGGAGGACACACCTTGGCTTGTAGGGTTGGTAGCGGCGTATATCGATTTGAATCCGGTGCGGGCGGGGCTGGCGGCACTTCCGGAGGAATACCGCTGGAGCGGCTACACGGAGGCACTAGCGGGCGATCAAGAGTTGCAGGCTGCGCTGGCGGCGTGTTGTCCGGGAGAGGGTGGCATAAGGGGCGGCCTTGCCCGCTACCGCCTACGCATGCTGGGCAAGGGTGCGGCGGCAAAGCGGGACGGCACGGGCTGCCGCGTTGACCGCGAAGCGTTGTTGGAGGCTCACAGGCAGGGCGGTGAGTTGAAGGAGCACGAACTGCTGCAACTTAAGGCGCGGTTTTTCTCGCAGGGCGTGGCTCTCGGGTCGAACGACTGGCTGCGGGAAGGGGGAGGCGGGCGGGCATTGGCGCGCCTGCGGCGTCCGCCCGGGGCCGCGCCGATAGAGTTTATGGAGGCACCCGACCTTTGCGTAGCGCGGCGAAAGTATCGGCACGGCGGGCTGGAATTACCGGGCTGAGCAAATCGTCCCGGCGTCCCTTTCGCCCGCTTTTCCGGTGTGCCGGGACCCCTGAATACGTTATTCCGACAAGCCGCCGTTCAAGTCTGGCAAACTTCGCTACCACAACGGCACCCTATTGCGTGAAAGAGCAAGGGTCGGGCGAGCGAACGGCTTACAAGCGTCGGAGGCGCACGGCGACATCCATGGCCTGAGTCATCGTGCCTCCCTTGAAGCGGCCGCGCACAGGCGCGACATCGGCGTAGTCCCTGCCAACAGCGAGAACAACGTGGCGCTCGCCGGCGACTTGGTTGTTTGTGGGATCGAGCCCCCACCACGTACCGCCGGGCAACCAGACTTCAACCCAGGCATGGGTAGCGGCGGCACCGACCAATTGTCCGGTCTCCGGATCGCCGGGCTCTATGTAGCCGCTGACGTAGCGCGCGGCGACTTGGTTCATACGGCAAAGCGCGAGCATGAGGTGGGCAAAATCCTGGCACACACCGGCCTTTACGGAGAAGACCTCGTCGACAGGCGTGGAAATCTCCGTGGCCGTCGGATCGTAGCGGAAGGTGCGGTAGATCCACTCGTTGAGGGCGAGTGCGGCGGCACCGATTTCCTGCGATGGGCGGAAGAAACGCCGCGCGGGCTCCCAAAGAGAAGGCGCGAAAGGCACATGATAGGAGGGTTGCAGGAAAGGAAAGAGCGGGCGTGTCTTCGAGTTCGCGATCTGGCGCGCCTCCCCTACCGTGGCCTCCAGTTGGGCGCGCGAAATTTCAACTTGAGAGGTATCGACGCGCGCGACCGATTCGATGGAGAGGCGGTCGTGTTTGAAATAGACGGAAAAGCCTTCCACCCGGTTGCCGAAGAAATCGTCGAAGTCGACAACCGGCACCTCCGGCTCGATGCACAGGCGGCGTTTCCGGACACGCTGCGAAGGGAGCGACGGCACGCACAAGCGCGTCTCACACACCGACTCCATGGCGGGCTCGTCGTAGATATAGCGAGTTGTGTGCTTGATCTCAAAGCGCATAGCCCGCCTCGTCTTTGGATCCCCGGCCCATGGCGGGGAGCGCTTGGTGGCTGAAAAATGAGTCGCCGAGCACTTCGTGTAATCCCTCGATGCCTTCGCGGATCATGCGCGACGCGGCAGTGATGCGCGCGGCGGCGGCACGGTCCACCACGGACACGCCCCCGCACGGGTGGCCGGGCGAACGGTCCTGCGCCGGAAAAAAAGTTTCGATCGGGAGCTTCCGAACCTCCGCAGCGAGGTCATCGACTCGTTCGGCAGGCTCGCGCCACGGCATTTCGCCGAACCGACCGAGATCGCGGAGGTCGCAGGAAATGGCGAGGAGACAGTAAAGGACGGCATTGGGGGCGACTTCGGACTGCCAGAGCAGCCGTGCCACACGGTCGACATAGGCGCGGGAGCGGAAGACGCGGTGATAGGCGTCGAGCGAACCGGTGAGGAGAAGAAGAGAAGTGAGCCCGGCATCACCAAACGGATAACGCTGCTGCCGGGCAACGGCCTGCACGAGAACACGCTCGAGGATGTTGACCGTGGTGATGACGCGTTCGAGAAGCGCGCCGATGCTAAAAAAGTGCCAACCGGCATCGTGCAGGAGGGTGCGTCGCGCCGTGCCGAGCGCACGCGCGACCCCGGCGACGAGCGAGCCGCAAAGATCCGCGTATTGGCCGGGCGAGAGACGGCGCCGACCGGCATGGCCATCGATACTGCGGCGCAGGGCGGAAAGCGCGCTCCAAAACTCCGGTGAAATGAATTCGCGGATACTGCCGGCGAGAAAGGTCGCCTGGTGGAGCGACTGCACGACGGAGTTGGGATCGGTCTCGTCCAAAAGCAAGGCGGTAGCCAGCCGCAGGGGATCGCGCGGCACGGGATTGGAACGTCCCGCTAACTTACGGCCGCCGGCGGTGGCAGCGACAGCGTGCCAAAGCAGCCACACGTCATCGCCCGCGTGCGATTCATCAGCGGCGAAGGGCATCGACTCCAGCGTCGAGAGCATGCGGGAGGTGTTTTCCGCGCGCTCGATGTAGCGACCGATCCAATACATGGAGTTCGCAACACGACTGCCCAGCGGAAGCTCCCCCGGAGCCGGATCGGAGTCCACAAGCACGACCACTTCGCGGGAGCCGCCTGCCGGCACCCATGTGTCTTTGAGGCGAATGCCACCCGCACCGGAATCCGCCTCAGGAAGCGACTCAGTCAACCCGCCCGGCAAGACAAGCGGTTCGGGCCCGAGAAGACAGAATACCCGCAGCCGCTGTCCTGCCTCGATAAACCGCCCGTTCTCCCGCCACGACGTCGACTCCACGCCGACGCGCCGGCGCGCCACGATATTGCGGGCATTGAGACGGACAAATCTATTAAACCCC
>SKLD01000429.1 GCA_007123395.1 Opitutales bacterium | reverse complement strand
GGCGAGGGCTACGCCAGCTTTTCCGTCGCCACCACCACAGGTGAGGGCATCACCACCCCGGCCACTTTCACGCGCAAGCGCCGCTGTGTCATGGTCGACAACCTCGCCATGGTCAGTTGAACGAGGGAGACCCCCGCCAATGATCCTTTGCCGCGTAGAAGGGACCGCTGTGAGCACCATCCACCACCCGTCGTTGCGGGGGTGGCGGCAGCTCGTCTGCCAGCCGCTCAACGAAGCGGGCGAGGCTGTCGGCGATCCCGTGCTCGTGGCCGACGCCCTCGGCGCGGGTCTGCACCAGACCGTCATGGTCACAAGCGACGGCAAGACGGTGCGCGAGCGGGTGGGGGACAACCATTCGCCCATGCGCTACCTGTGCATCGGCATTATTGACGACCCCGCCGCCGCGGCGGAGGAGAAGGAGGCGGTGGCATGAAGCTCGCGCGCGTCGTCGGCCGTGTCACCCTCAGTGTGAGCGACCCCGCCTACAAGGGGGCGCGTTTCCTCGTCGCCTCGCCGTGGTCGCCCAAAGCGCCCGAGCCGCCCGCCGGCAAGCTGCGCAAGGGAAACACGTTCGTTGTCTACGACAACCTCGGCGCCTCGCCGGGCGATCTCATCGGATACACCGACGGGGGTGAGGCCGCCGCGCCGTTTCCCGAGCCGACGCCGTGCGACGCCTACAACGCCGCCATCATCGACACCCTGACGCACAAACCTTTGCCCGCTTGATCCCATCATGGCCAGACGTGTTTACACCGAATCCGATGTTCGCGCCCTCCTCGCCAAAGGAGGCTCCGCCGTCGATGTGCCTGCGGACGCGATCCTCACCCCGTCCGCCCGCGACCGCCTCCGCGAAGCCGCCGGAGCCGTTGCTTCCGTCCGGTCCGTCCCCGTTCCCGCCCCCGCCGAACCGATTCTGCCCGACTACGTCTACGAGTGGACACCCGGCGCCGATCCAAAGACCCCCGCCGAGATCCAAGCCTTCTTCACCTCCCCGCCCATCGAGGAACTCAAGCGGCGCATGTGCGACATCGGACGCCGCATGTGGGAGCGTGAATACACCGACGGCAACGGCGGCAACCTCGTCGTGCGCGTGGGCGACAACCTCTTCCTCACTACCCAGACGCTCATCTCCAAGGGCTTCATGACGCCGGAGACAATCAGCCTCGTCGACTTCGACGGCAAGCAGCTCACCGGTAAATACAAGCGCACGAGCGAGTGCATGACGCACCTCGCCATCTTCCGCAACCAGCCCAAGGCGCGCGCCACCTGCCACGCCCATCCCGTCCATGCCACGGCCTACGCCGTCGCCGGCGTGCGCCCGCCCACGTGCATGATTCCCGAGGCGGAGGTCTTTCTCGGCCAGATCGGCATCGCCGAATACCAGACACCCGGCACTCCCGCCAACGCCAAGGTCGTCGGTGAGGTGGCCAAGGAGCACCACTCCATCCTCATGCTCAACCACGGGGTCATCACATGGGGCGACCACATCGAGGACGCCTACTGGAAGATGGAGAACACCGACTCCTACTGCAAAACGATCTGGATCGCCTCCCAGCTCGGCACCGACCTCAAGACCATCACCGGCGGCCAGGCGCGCGAACTCATCGAGCTGCGCAAATCCCTCGGCATGTCCGACAAGCGCGAAGGCTGGAAAGAATGCGAACTCTGCGACAACGCCGAGTTCCGCCCCGGCGTCATCTGCCGCAACCCCTCCGTTTCTCCTGAGCGAAGCGAAGTCCCGCCCCGGCGGGATCCCTCTCCCTCTTCCTCTCCTTCTTCTTCTTCTCCTCCCTCCCCCCGCCCCGACGAAACCGAGGTCCTCGTGCAGCGCATCACCGACCTCATCATGGAAAAACTCCAAGCCTAGCCAACCCTCATGAAAGTCACCATCATCGGCGGCGGAGGCCGCGTCGGTTCCAACGCCGCCTTCGCCCTGCAATGTGCCGGCATCGTATCGGAAATCCAGATACTCGATGCCAATAAAGACCTCGCCGCAGGCGAGGCCCTCGATCTCATCCACGGTGCCTCCAGCCTCGCCGATACCCGAGTCTACGCGGGCGACTACGACCGCGCGCGCGACACCAATATCTACGTCATCACCGCCGGCCTGCGCCGCAAGCCCGACGAGTCGCGGCTCGATCTCATCAACCGCAACGTCGCGCTCTTCCGCGGCATCCTCGGCGACATCCGCTCGTCCGGCCACCTTGCCTGTGCCAAGTTTTTCATCGTCTCCAACCCCGTCGACATCCTCACCCACCTCGCGACCCTCGAGCTGGACGTGCCCGCCCACCAGGTTCTCGGCCTCGGCACGATGCTCGACACCGCCCGCTTCCGCTCCCTCATCGCGGAGGATATGGGCCTCGCCCCCACCCAGGTAAAGGCCCTCATCCTCGGCGAGCACGGTGACTCCATGGTCCCCGTCTGGTCTTCCGCCACCTACGCGGGCCTGCCCCTCGCGGGCTTGCCCGGATGGACCCCGGTGAAGCAAAAGGAACTCTTCGAACGCGCCAAAGGCAGCGGCGCCGAAGTCATCCGCCGCAAAGGCGGCGCGGGCTGGGCCGTCGGCGCGACCATCGCCGAAGTCGTCCACGCCGTCGTTCTCAACAAGAAGCAGCTCCTCCCTGTTTCCTCCCGCCAGCGGGGCAAAGCTTACGGCATCCGCGACATCTCCCTCAGTGTGCCCACTGTCGTCGGGCGCGACGGCGCCCTCGAACACGTCGAAATCGACCTCTGGCCCAAAGAAAAACAAGGCCTCCAAGCCT
>SKLD01000365.1 GCA_007123395.1 Opitutales bacterium | reverse complement strand
TTTGCTCCATGCCGTAGAAGCAGGCATCCGAAATTCCCGAGACGCTTGATCAAGTCCCGGCGCTTCATCCTACTTGAATCTCGCCGACCTTCTTTATGCCGGGTAGGTCTCCACTGGAAAATTCACGATGAAGATCCCGAAGATGCTCCTTCAGGTCGTCGAGATCTTCGCCTTGCGTCCAATGATCGGGATACTCGTTGAGGTGGCCAAGAAACCTTCCGTCGGACTCCTTCCAGTATGTGAATTGCGACTTCATGAAACCATTGTCGGCGGATTCATCAAAAACTTCAACCGCCGATCGCGGAGCTGGTTTTCTGATTATTGATTGCCCGCCGGGCGGACAGGAATGTCCGCAACCCGGAGCCGACGAAGAAGACAGCCGCCGAACAAAAAAAATGCGCGGAAGGTCTCCCCTCCGCGCCTATGAAAGACCGTCGCACTCCGGCGCTTCGCCGCAACCGTGGAGTTACTCGCCGTAGGCGGCCTGCGCGCCCTTGATGTTCTTTTTGCGCACCCAAGGCATAAGGCTGCGCAGGCGCTGGCCCGTCTTCTCGATGGGGTGCGCCGCGCTCTCCTTCTGAAAGGCCTTGTAGTTCGGGTAACCGCTCTCGGCCTCCTTCACCCACTCCTTGGCAAACTTGCCCGACTGGATGTCCTTGAGGATCTTTTCCATCGCCTTGCGCGACGATGCGCCGATCACCTTCGGTCCGCGCGTGTAGTCACCGTATTCGGCCGTTTCGGAAATGGAGAAACGCATGCCGCTGATGCCCGACTCGACCATCAAGTCGACGATCAACTTCAGCTCATGCAGACACTCGAAGTAGGCCATTTCCGGTTGGTAACCGGCCTCCACAAGCACTTCATACCCCGCCTTCACCAAGGCGCTCGCGCCCCCGCAGAGGACGGCCTGCTCGCCGAAGAGGTCCGTCTCGGTCTCTTCCTTGAAGGTCGTTTCGATAACGCCCGCGCGCGCCGCGCCAATGCCCTTGGCCCATGCCAGCGCGATTTTCTTGGAGTCGCGCGCCGAGCCCTTTTGCACGGCGATGAGGGCGGGCACGCCCTTGCCCTCGACATACTGCGCGCGCACGATGTGCCCCGGACCCTTCGGCGCAACCATGATGACGCTCACACCCGCAGGCGGCTCGATGAGGCCGTAATGCACCGTGAATCCATGGATGAAAGCGAGCGTCTTGCCCTTGGTCAGACGCGGCGCGATCTCGTTTTCAAAAAGCGCCTTCTGCTTCATGTCCGGCACGGCGATGAGAATCACGTCGGCCTTTTCCACCGCCTCGCCCGTCTCGTAAACTTCGAATCCGCGCTCCTTCGCGACGGCAATCGACTTGCTCCCGGCATAGAGGCCGATGATTACGTTCAGGCCGCTGTCCTTGAGGTTCAGCGCATGGGCGTGGCCTTGCGAGCCGAAGCCGATGACAGCGAGCGTTTTTCCTTTAAGCGCGCCGAGATCGGCGTCCTTGTCGGTGTATACTTTTGCAGGCATGGATCTATGTATGAATAGGTGTTGTTGACGGGAGGCGTCCGCCGGTTTCAGTCGGCCCGGACGCGGCGGAGAGCGCTTATTCGAGTTCGAGTTTGCGGTTGCGGGGCAGCGCGGCTATGCCCGTGCGCGCCATGGCTTTGATGCCGAAGGGCTCCACCATCTGCAGAAAGGCCTCCACTTTCTCGTGGTTGCCCGTCAGCTCGATGATAACGCTGCGGTGCGACACATCGACGATCTTCGCGCGGAAGATATCGCAAATCTGCACGATCTCCGTGCGCGACGCACCCTGCGCACCCACCTTGAGGAGGACCAGCTCGCGCGCGGCGAACTGCCCCTGCGCAAGGTCGTTCACTTCGATAACGTCGACGAGCTTGTGCAACTGCTTGATACACTGGTCGAGCTGCTGCGAATCCCCGCGTACAGTGGCCGTGATCCGGGAATAGCGTTCGTCGTGGCTCGGAGCGACATTAAGCGTGTCGATATTGAAGCCGCGACCGCTGAACATCCCCGCCACGCGGGCAAGGACGCCAAATTTGTTTTCCACAAGAACGGAAAGCGTGTGTGGCATAATCAGTCTGGTTCGGAATAAAAAACACCGCGCCGGAACGCGGAGACAAACCGCAACAATCCAAGCGCCGGACGCCACAAAGCAAGCAAAAACCCGTGCGCTTTTAAAAGCGGACATCCGCCCGCACCCACCAGACGCGCCCCGGCTCGTTGACGCGCGTGGTCGGTGCCGGAAATCCCGCCACCAACGCCCCGCCCCGGCTCAGGTGCTCCGCGAAGAGCTTGTCGAACACATTGTCCACCCCGGCGGTGACCCGCATCCGCGCGGAGGGACGCCAGGCGGCGTAGGCCGAAAACACCGCAAATCCGGGCGTCGGGCCGAGATCCTGCCCGACGATGTTGCCTTGGTCCGGAGCGACGCGGTGCTGGCGGCGCGAAGCCCGCACGAGGCCGCCCGCCGCCCACTCCCCGCGGTCGTAGTGCAGCCCGAGACGTCCTTCCGCCGGAGGCTGTTGGGCGAGAGGTAACCCGTCTGTGCGGTTCGTCCCGCGCACATACGCAAGCGACGCATCCGCACGCCAGTGGTCCGCAAATCGCACCGCCGCCGTCGCCTCGCCGCCCACCGCTCGCGCATCAATGTTGCGCGTCACGGTCGCCGTCCTCATGTTCCCCATGCCGTCCGTCTTGACGTAGCCACGCTCAATGAGCAGGAAATCGTCCATCCGGTTGGCGAAAAGAGAAAGCGAGGCAGCGACCGGC
>SKLD01000560.1 GCA_007123395.1 Opitutales bacterium | reverse complement strand
GATTAAATCCCTGAAACCAAATTTCGCGAAATTCGGCAAACTTTAATTTAGTTTTGCTCAGAGAAAATGATCATATTACCGAAGAATGGTAAAATACTGATTTCCTTCCGGCATATATTTCATCTATCAGTAATTCTCTGTTTATCAATGATTCGAGGTTTAGTCATTTTTGTTGTAGCTCAGAGAAATTTTGACTGACGGGGAAATTGAGGAATGCCTTGTTTGTGGCGCGGTTTGTTTTACAGGCGGAAGCGGTGGGTGTGGACGGCGGAGCGGCCGGCTTCGTCGACGACTTCGAGGAGGAGGGTGTGGCTGCCGGGGGGGAGGTCACGGAGGCGGACGGTGAAATCGTGCTCGCGTGAGTCGAAAAGGGCGCCATCGGGGCGGAGGTGGGTATGCGGGCCGCCGTTGAGGGACCACCGGGCATCGCGGATGACGCTCCACTCGTCGACGGCGCGGAAGCGGAAGGTGGCATCACCGTCGGAGAGATCCTCGCTGCGCAGGGAGATGCGCGGCGGCGAATTGTCGACGATGACATAATCGGAGACGCGGGTTCCTTCAAGGGCCTCGCCGGGTTCGTTGTCGGGATGATCGGAGGCGCGCACGCGGAAGCGGTAGAATCCTTCGTCGAGCCCCTTGACGTTCCATGCAAAGAGGGGTTCTTCGAGTTTGTCGGCGATTTTCACCCAACTGTCCTCGTCGGCGCGCTGCATTTCAACGGAAAACTCCATGCGGTCGTTGTTCGGGTCGGCGGGACGCCAGACAAGCGTGAGGAATCCGTCGTCGGCGAAGCGGCGCAGGCGCACGCGCTGGCGCTGGGCACCTTCGAGGCGATCGCGGCCCCCGGCGCTGAAGGCCATATCGAACTCGAAATTGGGACCGTTGGCGGTTTGGATCTCCAATTCGAAGCCACCGTGGACGACGGCGAGGTCGACGATGTACGGTGCCACGTTGGGGAGCTGGTAGAAGCCGCGCACACGGCGCACGGCGCCCTCGTTTTGCGGGTCGAGTTCGAGACGGTATTGGAGGTAGCGGGCGGCGGGCAATTGCGTGGAGACAATCGCGCGCATGGGCCCGGCAGACCACTCGGCTTCCTGCCAGTCAGTCCATGTGGCGTCGGGCCGGCGGGTATTGCCGGCGCGGACTTCGACATTGGCAAGGGGCGCACCCTCCTTGAGAATTTCCATGTTACCCCAACGGGCGACTTGCCCCCCGTCATGCACGCGGGAGGTAAAGACGGATGCCTCGGTGCCTACGCCGCCGAGGCGGTAGAGCGCACCGGGGTTGCTGGTGATGACGAGGAGTCCGTCGTCCACGGGATCATTGAGGATGAGGCTGATTTCGCCCCCGCGTTCGAGCTGTTGGACGAGGCTCCACTGGTTGCGGTTTTCAAATCCGTAGATACGGCCGCGGGTGTTCATGCCAACGAGCCAGTAATTGTCGCCGAATCCGTGGAGGGAAAACATGCCCGAGCGCCGCGCCTGCCAAATCGGCCGAACAAAACCGTTCACGTCGATTTCATAAAGCATGCCACGCCCGCGGGCCCGGCGTTGAACGCCGTCGGCATCTCCTTCCGAAACACCTTCGCCCGTGACGACGAGGGGCGGCAAAAAGCCGTCGTCACGGTCGTCGGCGTCGCGCGCGGAGCCGCCCCGCTCCTCCCCCGAGTAGGTGGAAAAGACCAGTTGGCCGTTGGGGTGGCGGACGATGGCCTTGATCTCGCGTTCGTTGGCGTTGAAGGCGGCGAACGCTTCGTCTTTCCCATCGATCCGGTAGAGGATACCGTCGGGGCTGGATCCGGCCCACCACACACCGTCTTCATCGGGAAAGAGCGTGGTAAGGTGGTCGGTGCGGGCGGAGAACCACGTCTCTGCCTCGGGGGATGAACCCTCGTTGAGCGGGATGCGCAGCAACCGCGCGGGCATGCCGGTAGCGACCCAGAGAGAGCCGTCGCGTACGTGCATGTCCCACAGGTAGGCCGGATCGGGGTCGAGAAAGATCTGCGGTAGCCCACCGTCGGCGGGGAGCCGGTAGATCGCGCCACCCGGCGAGGTGCCGACGAAGGCATTACCTTCGGCGTCGATCGCGAGCGCGCGCGAAAGCACCTGATCGGGACGGAAGATCGTCTCTACCTCGCCCTCGCGGGCGACGCGCAGGACGCGCCCGCGGTTACCCGTGCCGAGGACGAGGCGGCCTTCCGGGTCAAAGGCGGCGGCCCACACAATCGGCTCATCGATGACAGTGAGGAGGGATACTCCCGGCGCGCTTTCGAGGCGACCGTCGTTGCCGAGCGAGATGTCCTTCATCTCGCCTTCGTTGAAGTCGGAAAAACCCTCGTCCACAAACTCGCTGGTGCGCACACCGTGAAGGGGACTGAGTGCGGACACGGCGAGGCCCGCGACAATCAATGGAAGTCGAATCATAAAAAAAGATCTAGGGTTGGACGGTGAACGGGAGGCGGAAATGGCCGGAGAATGGTCCTGTCGTCGGCAGAACGCCCTCCCAGACGACGCGTTCACGCACGCTCTCGCGCGGGAAATGCGTCACGTCGCTAAGCATCTGCGCGGCCACCGAAGGCGGCAGGCTCTCGATACGTTGCCCGCCAAGCTGGAGACCTTCGGAAGGCCGCAGCAATAAAACATAGGCGGCGTCCGAGGGGCGGCGCTGGCGCCACTGCGCGGCGATTTCGGCCGGAGTCTCGGCCATGGCGCTGCGGTAGCCGGAGGCCGTGTCGGCTCGGTTTGCGTCGGCCACCAACACGACAAAACGGTCACCCGGCGCGGTGTCTTCCGGCAGCGGCACACGCACCCGCTCGGGCCGCATTTCGCCCCGGAAACGCTCAAGCATGACGGCCAATTCAAAACCGCCCTGCCGCGCCGAAACGCTTTCCTGGAGAAGGCGCACCTCGCGCAAACGGTTGAGGGCGAGCGAATCTACCTTTTCCAACTCGAGATCGATGCCCCGCACGTGCGCATCCCCGCGCGGGTTCTCCATGAGCCTGCGCAGCTCCGACCGGAGGGCAATCGCCAGCCCGAAGATCGCCCCGGAGCCCGAGGCGACATCATCGAAAGTGATCGGGTCGAGGCCGTCGACATCGATGCGGCCGGAGAGGCGAATGGTCTGCTCGTCCCCCGAATCGAGGACGCGCGTGGCCGACTGAAAAGCTGCCATGGCGACGAGCTGCGGGAGGACCTGGCGGTGCCCGAGCATCTCGGCGTTGTAGACGCGCTCCTTCCCGCCCTCGCCAACCGCGTGGATGCGAAAAGGCACCATCTCCGGCAGCGCGCCCACCTTACCCGCCACCCCGGTGAGCCGGTCCTGGAAAATGCTGCCGACGACCGGGCCCAGCTTCGACAGCTTAAAAGAGAGCTGCATGTTGCGGATGATCGTCACAATCTCGGCACCCGCCATGGGCACTTCCACCCCGCCCCATTGCTGGAAGGCGTGGCCGAAGCCGAGAATGCGTTCGCCGTCGGCCCATGTGATCGTGCCCGTGGAGGCGGCGGAGAAATCGCCATGCATGAGCACCGCCGCCACCGGTGCGCCGGGGACAAGCGGAAAATCCTCCGCCGATCCGCCGGAGACCCCGCCGGTCCCGCCTTGGAGAAGACTGAACCCGGCCTCTGTCCAGTCCTCGCGGAAGGCCGCCACGACCTCCGGCGAAAAGCCCGAGAGGGCAAGCGGCGTCGGAAGCTGCCGCATCCAGCCGTCGCCGAGGTCCGCCGCGCCGGATAGCCTCCGCGGCTCCGCCGATGCCGTGCCGCGGCCCGTCCGCTCGTCGGCGCCTGCCCACCGCACGCGGGCCGAACCAAAGTCGCGCTCCGGCGGCGCAAGGGGGTAGTTGTCGAGGATCTCCAACATCTGTTCGATGGGCGTAATGCCGATGATCGCCTGCTCCTTCGGCCAAATGTAGCCGTAGGAGTACGCTCCGATCAGTTTGCCGTCGATGTAGACAGGGCTGCCGCTCATCCCCGCGACGGGTCCGCTGAGCTTGTTCTCCGAATCCAGCGCGCGCGCGAGAATCGACGTGCGGCCCGGCCCGAGGCCGTTGGGCATCGTGCCGATGATCTCGAGGTCGAAGGTCTCAATCGTGGAACCGGAAACGACCGTGCGCCATACCCCTTTCATCCCCGGCTCGACGGCGTCGAGGGGGAGAATCTCCGGAGCAGGAACGGCCCAGCCCCGCCCGAAGGCGAGGATGCCGGCGATGACAGGCAGGAAAATGCGGCGGAATTTCATAGGATGGGAAAAATGGTTGCGGTAAAGCCGGTGCCCTCCAGCCGGAAACATGCCGGACAACGCCCGGATGCGGGCGCCCGCCCCGCAAAAGCTGAAGGGAACAGTCTACTCATTAGACGACGGATTGCGGAAACGCTTCAATATTAAATCGGCGACCCGTCCCTGCCAACGCCGTGGGAGGCGGCAAGCCAGTGCCGCCGACACTTTGTTGAGCACGCCTGGCACGACCACGGCCCGGTTTCGCACCACGCCGCGAAGGCCCAGCCGGGCGACGGCGGCAGCGTTTGCCATGCCCAAGCCGGGCGCAGTCTCCCCCATCTCCGCGGCGGTGAAAAAAGCGGTTCGCGTCGGTCCCGGGCAAAGCACCGTCACACTGACGCCCGCTTCGCGCAGGTCCTCCCTGAGAGCAAGGCCCCACTGCAAGACAAAGGCCTTGGAGGCACCGTAGGTGGCCAGCCACGGAGTCGGCTGCCACGCCGCCGTCGACGCCACAAGCAGGACGGCACCGCCGCGCTCCCGCAGCGGGTCCATGAGACGCGCCGTGAGGTCGACTACGGAACGCACGTTCACGTCGATAAGGCGCGCCTGCCGCGCGCCGTCGATATCCGGGAAACGCCCGTAGGCCCCGAAACCGCTGTTGAGGACAAGAAGGAGCTTGCCCGGCGGGGCTGATTCGATGTCGCGGCGGACCGCCCCGGCAGCGGAAGCCAGCGCGGCGGCGTCCGAAAGATCGCATGGATGGTGGCGCAGGCGCCCGTCGAAAGAATCGACCGGTTCGCGCCGGGAAAGGTTGCAAACCACAAGAAAGGACTCTACCGTGCTTATCAGTCCTAGAAAAGACTCGCCTATGCCGGAAGAGCCGCCAGTCACCACAGCACACGAAAAGACTGACAAGGATTTGCTGAATTCGTCCACGCCCTATCCTGTGGCACATCCGTTTTCCCCGCAACTTTGCGGACAACTCCGTGATCTCCGACCTTGCAACGCTTTCTGACAGGTCCCTGGGCGCGCGCCGGTTCGCGCGGCAAACCTGTCCAAACGGACACTTCCGGGGGAAGAAACGACGGCATGCACCGTCCATTCGATCCCTCCGGCGGTTCCTACGACAAACACAAGAAACACAGATAGGACAACAACCCATGAAAGACAGAACGAGTGATATCATCATCTCCGGACACAACCTCGAACTCACGGAAGCGATTAAATCCATCGCCCGCGAAAAAGCGTTGAAACTGTTTGAGCATGAAGGGCATATCATTCGAATCCGACTTGAGCTGGAATACACGCCCAATGTGTCGAAAGAGCGTGAGTTCATCGCCAAAGGGCACATCGAAATCCGCGGCAAACCCCTCATTTCCACAGCCGAGACGAACGACCTTTACAAATCAATCGACCAACTGATGGAGAAGCTGGACCGCATGCTGCGGCGCCGCTCGCGGCTCTTCCGCATCAAGCGCCGCCACCCGCGCGACGTCGAGATACCCGCCGAGATTCCCAAGGTAAAATCGGCCTGAGACAAAGCAACGGTCCCGTTTTCCACGAGCGGACAACACCACTTCCAAGCCCGGCTTCCGTGCCGGGCTTTTTTTTGCGCAGGTATAAAAGCGGACAGGCTTGGAAAAGCCAACCTGCGCGCGGCGGTTTGTCGCCTTGACAGCTTTGGTTCCAGCCGGTCTCCGGGCCTTCGAAGGGATCGGTTGGCGTTGCGTTTGGGCCTGCAGCCGCGTCTGACTTTCAACTGGTGTAGGTGTGGACGCTTTGGGCGGCGGACGGGAGATAGTTAACGCCAAACCAAGTAATAAAAACCACGACACTGGCGGCGGCGAGAAAGAGGAGTGCGCGCCGCGGTTGCGCGGTCCATTCGGTCCTGAGGTGGAAGTAGGCGAGATAGACCGCCCAAGTGAGAAAAGCCCATGTTTCTTTGGGATCCCACGTCCAATAGTGCCCCCATGCCTCCTTCGCCCAAACCGCCCCGGCAAGGAGCCCGAGAGTCAGGAAGCCGAAGCCAATCCATAGCGCGGTTTCGGCGAGACGAACGAAAGTCTCCGCGCCTTCGTTCAAGCGACGTGTGCGCCATGTTCCCCAGAGCGAAATGGCCGCCGCATACACGAGAAACGCATAGGCGATGAGGTAGAGAACGACATGGGGCACGAACCACGGGCTCTGCAGAGCGGGCATGAGCGTGCGGTCATGCGTCTCCGGGCGCAGCGCCGTGAAAAAAAGAAAGAGAAAGCCAATGGTGGCGGCGTAGAGGAGCGGCCAACGCCACGGCACGAACCGATACACCATCAAGCCGCAAACCGGAAGAAGGACGCCGAACCAAAGCCGCGTTTCGCCGAGGGTACGCATGGGAGGACGCTCCAGCTCGAGCCAGAGCCCGCCGATGAAAACGGCCAAGACGCATGTCCCCAGTAAGACCCAGAGGCCGGGACGCGGAATGCGCGGGACAAAGGCGGCGAGCCAAAAGGCGGCGGCCACGCCGAGGAAAAAAGGAAAGGTTTGCCAAGTCACGGATTCGTCTCCTGCGGGGTTTCGGGAATACGGTGAAGGAGTGAACCGGCGCGACCGAGGGCGAGAAAGGCGCCCACGGTCATCAAGGCGAAACCGGTGTAGACGACACGCAACCACGGATCGCGTACGGCCTCGATTTGCGAATGGCGCGCGCCGGGACCGCCTTCCATACTGTATCCTTTCTGGTAGAGCCACCAACCGGCGACTTTCACGGGTTCGTTCACACGAAGAGTCGTCGTGAGGTTCGGACCCTCCGGTAGCACAACCGTCATCTCCGACTCATACAAGCGCACACGCGGCTCGGGCATGGCGAAGGAAACATCATCCAAACCGAGGAAAATGGGCGGCATGAGATGGCTGCCACACGAGACCCACCCTTCCGCACTTGTTCCGTCCGGTGCTGTGGCGTGTACCCACGCGGCCGGAATGGGATCGCCGGGAACGGACCATGGAGCGCTATCGGTGACTTCGCCCACGGTGAGCCGGTAATCGAGAAGCATACCCTCATTACCGGTGCGCAGATCGAATAGATCCGTGCGCGGCGGGAGCAAAATTTCCCCTGAGTGCGCGTCAATCACAGTGAGTTGGCCGGGGAAAAACTCACGGCGGAAGGCGTGCAAATCGATCGCGAAGGGCATTTCGAAGTGGCGTTTTCCATCCGTCCCGGTCCATGCCATTCCGCCTTCCCGCACCCAAATGTCCACACGCACGACATCGCCGCTGCCGAAGAGCGCCGCCACCCCGACGATGTAGACCCCGGTGTGATTGAAGAGAAACAGCGAAGATCCGCGCAGTCCGCCTTCAAGATGCCGTAGAATACCCCAGCCAAGGTTGGCTAGAAGGAGAAAGAGAGCAAAGACAAAGGGCGGGGCCTGCATCACGCGCTGGAATACCGGAGCCGTTTCACCCCGCACGACTTGGGGCAGGCTCCCGAGAAAGACGGACCATAGGCATATAACGGCAAGCGTCACCACGGCCAGTCGCCCGCCGCCAAGACCGGTCATCAGGGACGTGCCCCGCAACCCGTAAAACACCGCAAGCTGGAAAACCACGAAGGCGGCGAGAAAAAGAGCGTTTTCCGGAAACGAAGGCGCCGGGAAACCCGCTCCGCCAAGAGCAAGGTCGACGACAAACCCGGCCAAGGTAATGCCCCCGACCGCCAAAAGAGCGAAACGCCACGTGTTCATTGGCGAAAACGCGGAGCATCGGCTTTCAGCCGCTCCGGAAGTTGGGCCTCACGCTCCGCCGCGGCGGCGTCCCAGACGGGGAAATCCTCGCGGTTTTGCCTCTCTTTGATCGCGCGGATCGCCTCCATGTCCAGACCGACATAGGCCTGCGCCAACTCCTTTGTGGAGAGGTCGGGTATGGGCACAGGCTCCGTCACACCGTTCGCGAAAAGCACCCGCGTGATCTTGCGGCGCGCCGTCTCCGCTTTCTGGATGGCGGTGCCCAGCACACGGCTGGCCTCTCCGGGCGAATGGATACCGACCCCGTTGGCCGCCGCCACCCAATCCCAGCGCCATTGCGCGTGCCGGATAAGCTGCAGAATCGCCTCCATTTCCGGCTCCGTCGCGCCGGCGTCCCATGCCGCTTTCGCCTCGATGTGGGCAAAGGCAAGGGCTTCTTCAACCAAAAGCATGAGTTGCTTCACACGGTTTTGCCGGGTGTAAACATCCTGGATGAGAGTGGCTTCGCTTTCGCGGTGGCATACTTGGCAGGAATTGGCCACATCCGCGAGCGGACTGCGAAGGTGGTGGTCGGTGAACTTTTGCGCGCCTTGGCTCTTGTAGGGCATGTGGCAGTCCGCACAAGAGACACCCCGCTGGGCGTGGACTCCCGTCATGTAGAGTTCGTAGTCCGGATGCTGCGCTTTGATCATGGGTGCGCGGCTGAGCGGGTGTATCCAATCGGCAAACGCCTTCTCATCGAAGTATGCCTCCATTTCTTCGGCGGCGTATCCCTTGTCCCATGGAAACACGAGATAGTTTCCTTCGCCCGCGAAGTAATACTCCACATGGCATTGCGCGCACACGAGCGAGCGCATTTCCTGGTGGGTGGCGTCGTTGATGTCCTTACCCTGCCGCGCAAGGGCTTCGACCAACGCGGGCCGCGTCACCCGCAGGTCCATGCCGCGCGGATCATGACAGTCCTGGCAACCGATGTGGTTCACGATTTGCGGCCCCATCTCCATGATGTTGCTCGCGTAAAACGCTTCCGGACCGATCTCCGCCATAACGCGCGGCGCATCCGTCGATTTGCAGGTCCAGCAAGTGCCGGGCAGGGATTCCACCGTTGTGCGCAGCGATTGCCGCACATCCTCGACGGCATAGTAATGCCCCCTGCCCTGTTTGTAATCGCGGGAAAATGGATACCCTGCCCAGAGGACCACGCGGTAGGGGTAGCGCTCCAGGTAGTCGATCTCCACGGAACCGTGGTGAAGGCTCTGAAAGTCCATGCGCCGCGTCTGCATGTAGCTTTCGTATTGGCGCGGAAAATTCGCGCCCCACACGGCGTTGCGCGGCTCCCACTCATCAATGGGTTGCACGAGGTCGACGCGGAAGGTCTCTTGGCGCCGCTCGATGATGGAGGCGGCCATGAGACCCACCGCCACCACCGCCAAGACGGTTGCAAGAAATAGCAGCCACCCCACCCAGGGACGCTGTTCAACGGTTTCAGTTAAGGATTTCATGATACGTGGGGTTTTCGGTTGAAACTCAATCGGCTCTTGGCCGCGGATCAGAAGAGGGGGCGTCTTGCTCCGCGCCGAGACGGTCGGCCAGCCAATCCGGCAAACGGACGGGTTCCGGCGTCGGCACACGCGCGTGCGGCGCGGAGGCAAGGCTATTCACCCGACCGTGCGGAACGTCACGGTGGCAATCCCAGCAGCGGCGGCCCTCGCCGTGCGCCGTTCCCGCGATGGCCAAGGTCGTCTCCATGAAGTCGCCGTGGCAGCGGATGCAATTTTCCTGCACGACCCGCTGGCCGGGGGCGTGCATTTGGATGACCGGCGGCTCCAGTTTGAAGGTGAACATGAAGGCGTGCCGTGTTCCGTCATACGCCTTGTAGGCATACTTGCGCACCAGATCCTGTGGCACATGACAATCGTTGCAACTGGTGAAACGGCCATGGCTGCCCCGCTTCCACGAGGCGTATTGCGGGGCCATGATGTGGCAATTGACACACGCCGCCGGATCATCCGTGAGATAGCTCGTGGCACGCGAAATATGCAAAGTCACTCCAAGCAATCCCAGAAAAACACCCGAGAGCAGCAAAACCGCGAGGTTGTAACGCCGCGGAGGACGGATGAACCGAAAGAAATCGGCGATTCCCTTATACAGCCGCTTCATGGCAAAAGACATCAAGGGTCATCTTTTCGAGGGCGCGACGGTTGTTCTCATGCAACGTCACCATTTGGTCATGCAGTGGACACGGTTCGCGCACACCGCACCAGTTCGGACCAAACGGACACACAATGTTCTGCCGATTCCCCTCAAACGGCTCGATCACCTCCGCAAGGGAAATGGCCCCCGCCGGACGCGCCAAACGGTACCCTCCACGCGGGCCGCGCGCTCCGTCCACCAAGCCCGCCGAGGATAGCCGCGAGAGGACTTTCGCCACGTGCGCGGCCGAATAGCCGCGCGCCCGGCCGACTTCCGCCGATGTCACCGGCGGGCCGTCGCGGTGCTCCGCAAGGTAGCTCATCGCCGCCACCGCCACACCCGAGGTTTTCCCAAACGCGATCATTCGCCAACAGCCAAATCACCCCGTCCGCCCAATTCAAGACAAAAGAGTCTTTTTTCT
>SKLD01000546.1 GCA_007123395.1 Opitutales bacterium | reverse complement strand
GGGCGGCCGCGGACAGATGTCCGCTCTCCGCGCGGTCATTTGCCGCGTTTGGCGAGGTGGGCGCGGGAGACGACGACGTATTTTTCGGCCCATGGGCGCAGGCCGGCGCGTTCTTCGTCGGTGAGGGGGCGGATGATTTTGGCGGGCATGCCCATGACGAGAGAACCAGGCGGGACGACCGTGCCCTTCGTAACCACGGCCCCGGCGCCGACGATGGATTGCGCGCCAATAACGGCACCGTCGAGGACCGTGGCGCGCATGCCGATGAGGCATTCATTTTCGACGGTGCAGGCGTGGATGACGGCACCATGGCCGACGGTGACGTAGTCGCCGATGAGAGCGGGCAGGTCGTCAGCGAGGTGGACGACGCTGCCGTCCTGGATATTGGAACCTTCGCCTACGACGATACGTTCAATGTCGCCGCGCAGGACGGTCTGGGGCCAAACGGAGCTGTCGGGGCCGAGGGTGACATCGCCGTCGACCCAAGCGGTGTCGGCGACGAAGGCGCTGGGATGTATGCGCGGGCGGGCATGCAGGTGACGCTTGAGGCGTTCTTCGAGGTCGGGTTTCCAGTCCATGGGGCGGAGTGAAGCGCGCGCGGGTGTCTCCGGCAAGGGAATCCGGTAAGCGGAAAATTCATTGCGGTGTGACGGGACGACCGCCACGCTGCGTGAAATTATCTATTGGTAGCGTATGTTTTTCCGATCTTTTTTTCTGCGATTTTCCCAGATGGTCCTCGCGATCAGCGCGGTGTACCTAGTCATCATGGCGGGGACATTTTACCTTCGGCAAGAGGCGGAGGTGAGCATGGCCTACCTGCTCGTGGCCGCCGGATTCGGATGTGGCGTGTTCGTTATGTTTCTCTCGATAAGGCACTTCGACGGGGAGCTGACGCTCGAGGTGGGGCGGCTCCTTTATCCGCTGGGGATCTTGGTGAGTATTGTCGGGGCCGTTTTTTTCGCGCTCCGGCTCATGGAGATGATACCGGACATCGTGCGGGAACATTACAGTTTTCTGGCGGCAGCGGCGCTGATGGTCCTTTTCTTTGTTGTGCGTATGTTCGACCTGAAGTGGCTGCGCACGCTCGACGAGGTGCGCGCGCCGAAGACGGCCAAGCGCGCGGAGTAGGGCGGCACTGCCGGTGATGGCAGGGTGCGTCCGGCGTCAGTGGTGGGTGGGCTGTTTTGGGGGAGCAGTTCCTTCCGTAGCACAATCGGGCGCTCCCGCCGTCGCCTTGCGGGCTTTGGCAGGGAGGAAAGCAGCCCAAATATATAGCTCAGAGAACATTAATTTTTGAATAAATTAATTAAAAAAGAAATAAAATGAAAACCATGTACGGCAATTTAGTATCATTGCTAATCTTAATAGCTCAGAGATAAACTTAATCTGGATATGGCACCCAAAAATCAGGCATGGGGGAATATTAAATGGAATTTTTCACGAATACATCTGCTATCACTTCTCTGTGATTGCGGCGCGCGTGGCAGGAACTCGTCGAGCAGGGCCGCAAGGCGCGGCACGCTCGGCAAGTTGTCATCACCTCCGTGGCGGCCAGCCGCCCGCGGCAGGGTCGGCGGTATGCACGCGCTGAAGCAGCCTGACGACGGCACGCGGCGCCCGTAGCGACCTGTAGCCTCGCTGAATGTTTCCCGCCTACGCTTGTTGCCCGCAATTGGCGGCCCTCGTGTCGTCGGTCAGTATGCCGTGGCGAAGACGACGCGTTGTTTGGAGGGCTTGCCGGAGAAGATGCACTGGCCGGGCTCGGCGGCATCGGTGTAGGGCACGCAGCGCACGGTGACCTTGAGGTCGCGCAGGAGCGCTTCGGTTTCGGGGCCGGCGTCTTCGTTCCAGTGCGCCCATGCGAAGCCGCCTCCCTCGCCCGCGAAGAATGCCTTGAAGTCGTCGAGGGAGTCGATGTCGCGCGAGTTGGCCTCGCGGAAGCTGCGCGCGCGCCGGAGGAGGTTGTCCTGGACGGCGCCGAGCAGGTCGCGCACTTCGCCGACGAAGGCGGCGCGCGCCATGGACTGCTTCTCGCCGGTGTCGCGGCGGGCGACAAAGACGGCGTCGTTCTCGAGGTCGCGGGGGCCGATTTCGACGCGCAGGGGCACGCCTTTTTTCACCCAGCTCCACATTTTCTCGCCGCCGCGCAGGTCGCGCTTATCAACGTGGACTTCGAGGGCGCGCCCGTGCCATGCGAGGCCGCCCAGCTCCTCGGCGAGCTTGTCGCAGGCTTCAAAGACGGAGGCGCGGTGCTCCTCCTTGGGGGCGACGGGGAGGATAACGACGTGCAGGGGGGCGAGGCGCGGGGGCAGGATGAGTCCGTCGTCGTCGCCATGGGTCATGATGAGACCGCCGATGAGGCGCGTGGAGACACCCCATGAGGTGGTCCATGCGAACTCCTGCTGGCCTTCGGCGCTGAGAAACTGGATGCCGGCGGCCTTGGCGAAGTTTTGCCCGAGGAAGTGCGAGGTGCCAGCCTGGAGGGCCTTGCGGTCCTGCATCATGGCTTCGATGCAGAGGGTGGAGACGGCCCCGGGGAAGCGTTCGTCGGCGGTTTTCTCGCCGCGGAGGACGGGCATGGCCATGTGGTTTTCGGCGAAGTCGGCGTAGACGTCGAGCATGCGCCGGGTCTCTTCCCATGCCTCAGCCTCGGTGGCGTGGGCGGTGTGGCCCTCCTGCCAGAGAAACTCGGCGGTGCGGAGGAAGAGGCGGGTGCGCATCTCCCAGCGCACGACGTTGGCCCACTGGTTGATGAGGATGGGCAGGT
>SKLD01000006.1 GCA_007123395.1 Opitutales bacterium | reverse complement strand
GGCGGAAGTCGATGCGACGAGTTCAAGATCGCCATCGATCTGCCGCGCAAGCTGGCGGCTGATCGCCAATCCAAGCCCGCTCCCCCCGGATTTCGTCGAAGTCGCCCCCTCGAACAGACGGTTGCGGACAGAATCGGGAACTCCCGGCCCATCGTCTTGGACGGAAATGACAAGGCTGCCTCCGTCGACACTCGCGGAAACCGTCACGTGGCCGTTCGGGCCGCTGGCTTCGAAGGCGTTCTCAATGAGGTTGACGAGAATGAGGAGAATCAAATGCGCCTCCCGTGCCGGAACCTCGACCGCGCCGCACTCGGGCGCTTCGCAGTCCAACCGCCCCCGCTTTCCAGTTGCCGACACTTTGGACCGGGCTTCATCGAGAATCTCTCCGACGGTAAAGGACAATCCCTCGTGCCGGCGCTCTTCACCGCGGAGCATGTGCGTGGTATTGTCGAGGATCGCCCGCATTCGGCGCGCCGCCTCCCGCGCGTCGCCGGCATCCGGCAACTCGGCAAGAAAACGCTCAAGACCCGCCACCGGATTCTTGAGTCCGTGCACGAGATTCGCACTGAGAGCGCCGAGCGCGGATGCTTTGGCCGCGAGGAGCAGTTCCGCGTTGGCCTTCCGCAACTCGCTGTGACGCCGCTCAAGCTCTCTCCGCGCGCTTCCCAAACGCCGGTAGCCCGGAAAGATCAACCCGCCGGCCACCGCGGCAAAGACGACTGTGACCAGAGCGGCCTGCGCGAGAATGCGGCGGTCCAATTCCGCAAACTCCCGTGCCACCCCCCGGCCGTCCATCCAGTATACGGCAAAGGCCGCGTCGGTAGTAGCTCCATAGGGCAAGCTCACTCGGATTTCAACGAGCGGCAGCCTCTCCTGCTCTCCGGCATCGACGAAAATCGAGTCGAGACGGAAATCCGGATGCCAAACCGCATGTGACCCAAGTCCGGAATGGTCCGGAAACAATTGGTAAGGCAGTAATGTTTCGGGTACCAAAGCCAGCGCCTCACCGACTCCGTTAATCACAGCAAGCCCGATAATTCCGTCTAATTCGCTCGCCCCGAGGGCGAAATCCACGGCCCCGTCAAACGGCGACGCCCCCGCATCCGCCCGCTCGAACTCCATTCGCGCGACCGCCTCGATGAGGGCTGTATCGCGCGAAAGTATCTGCTCCCGAATCTGCCCGCGCTGTATCCAAAAGAGAATCACGACGACGAACAGTGCGGCAAAGAAAAGCGTCGCTCCCGTTATGAGGAACGATCTCTCGAATTTCGTTTGCCTTATACTGCTGTCGCTTGTCCGGGTCATACGCCGCTCCCATTAGAAATTGAATATCGCACTGAGTTCGTATTGATTCACGGTATAGGTTTCGAACTCCGCGTTCGATAGAAATCGTGTCCTCTGCACCATCCCTCCGATCCTCCAGCGCCCGAGCGTCCGTTCCACGGACAAGGCTCCGCTGCGTCTGCGCTGCGTCACTGTTTCACCTGCGGCGAAGGAAACCAACCGGGCCGGAAACGGGCTGTCCTCGTAACGCCCGTGCACAGAGCCCCGCCAGCCCTGCCAACGCACTGAGGCCCGTCCGTCCAGCCCGCGCGACGTGCGCGCGTAGTAGCCGCGCATGCCGTCATCCCGCTCCTCGACGAAAGCGCGCAAACCCGCGCGCACGGGAAAGCGACCGCGGGAGCGCACCTCCAGCTCCGCCTCGCCCCGCCACGTGTCGAGACGCAAACGCGCGTCCGCCACGGGCAATCCGTTTGCAAGCCGTGGTTCCCTCTTATCGTAACGGGTCTCCAAGCGCTCGCCAGCCAAATGAAAAAGCACCCCGGGCATGAGGCTGTAGCTCAATCGCAACCGCGCCATACCTGAGGTGTAGTCGTCGACAGAATCTCCAAAAAAAGCACGGTCCGCCCGGATCGACCACTCCAACGCCGTGCGCGGAAAAGGGTAATGCCGCACCCACATTCGGGCGAACGGAAGTGTTTGCGTGACGAAACCGGCTTCCGGGGTTTGCGGCAACGGCGAGACCGCCGCGTCAAACGCCTGCTTGGCATGCAGCGTTCCTGTCTCTGCTCCAAGGTCCACAAGGGGTGCCTCCGTCTCCACTCGTGTGAGAAGGAGGGCGAGGCGTTCGTCGTCCGGCGCCGAATCGCCGAGAAAGCGCCGGTTCTCGCCGGACACCATGAAAATCAGCGATCCCCTTTCAGACATCGACATTATGGACGTATCCATTGTGGCCGTCACATACGGCATCGCGAGCGCATCTTCGGAGAGCAGGGCGTTTGTCGTGTAGCCGAGCCGAAGCCCCGTCGAGGCGGTAGTCTGCCACACACGGGGCGGCACACCGGGCGGTCGATCAACGGCGGGAGGCTCCACGTCTTCGAGTGGGTCGCGGAGCAGGGCATCCAACTCTGCGAATAACGCCGCCTCCTCTTCCGCTGCGGCGGAAGCTGCGGTGTGTGCAGCACTACAGCAAAGAAGGAGCACCGCACCGAGAAAAATGGAAGGACTCGTCCGATTCAGCCAAAACATACTATTTCGCGATCCGTAGTCAAACCGGTGATCCGCCGCAATCCAGCAATACGGCGAAAACAATGCGGGTGGCCCCCACGGGCCACCCGCATGAAAACGACAGAAACAAGGACCAAAGATCCTGCGTTGGACGAATCAACCACCGGGGCGACGGTCACCGTCGGGGTCGCGACCGAGACGCTCAAGGCGGCGAATCTCACGGCGCTCTTCCATCAAATCGCGTTGTTTGTCCCGGAACCGCT
>SKLD01000149.1 GCA_007123395.1 Opitutales bacterium | reverse complement strand
CACCCACCCACCCATGACGCCTCCCGTTTCTCCCAGCGGGGGGCGTCTCTTTTTCTACGCGGGGCGACTGCGGATCGTCATCCCGCGCTTTGGTGCCCCGTTTTTCTTCGCCTTCGATGTGGAGCTTACGGACGCCGGACGCTCCCCTGCGTCGCAGGTATTGGCCTGAGCGCCTGTCGCGCCTAATCTCCGGCGGCGCCGTCAACGGCATCCACCCGCAGGCGCAAAAACGCGCGGTCCCCATCGAGGGGAGCGCCCACGTGCATGCGTCCGTGCCGGTTGTTCAACGGGGTGTCGTTGGAGTCGAAAAGAACGTGCCAATCCGACAAATCCGGGGACGATTCCACATAATAACGCACATCCTCACGGGCAGGATCACGGAAGAAGGTGATTGCCAGCGACCCATCCTCCCGCCGATCGACAACATGGCGGTGGGCGGGAGGCTCAATAGCACGCGGATCGAGCCCGAGGGCGGAGGCGATCAGGTTTGGAAGGCCGTCGCCGGAATCATCGGCCCCGGCTTCACCGAAATGCGCCGTGACTTCCACATCGCGCGCGACGGTCAATGGGTACGGGGTACGGAACCCGCGCACTTCGTCAAAGGCCGTTCCTGGAGCGCTCCAACCCGTGAAGACATATCCGGGAGCGGGTTGCGGAACGAGATCCGTCCTTTCGCCGGGAGTGAAGGCACCCGTGCCGACGACGGTGCCCGCGCCTTCCGGCTCGACGGTGGCGGTGACGTTGACGGTCTCCGGCCAATCCGACACGGTTATGCGGTCGGCGAGAACTGTGTAGCTCCTAGATCCGAGGCTGATCACCGGATTGTCTCCGTTGGGATTGAATGCCATATCAGCCTCCGGAACATCCGCCCGCAGCAGTTGCATCGTGACAACAAACGAATTGCCTTCGGCACCGGAGATTTGCACCCAGTTACTGTCGTCATAGCGAACTCCATTGAACGGGACGACCCCTGCGCGGGGAAAGATTCCGGTCTCGATTACCGGATCCACCGGAGCATGCACACGGGCGACAAGCCGGTTTCCATTCGGAGCCGTCAGGACAAAGCCGTCCGCTTGGGTTGTGATAGTGTTGAACTCCGGCGTGTTCAGCCGCCACACATCGCCATCCACCGAATCATCGGCGATCACAAAAAACGCTTCCACGTCCGGACTGTTCGGCGAAAAGTCCGCCACCACGCGCCGCAGGTGCCCACTCACTCCGGAGGGCGAGAGGTTCTCCGCGTTGGCCGAGGCATCGACCGTCAATGAGCCTCCGCCACTGCCGGGCGCGAAACGAAGGTAGGCCAACTCACCGGGGTTGCGCGTGTCGCTGCTGCCTTGGGAGTGGCTGGCGAGGCGGGTGCTGTTCATAACAGTGCTCTGCCCGCCCGTGCGGCCGGTGCGGCCGCTTCCTGTCGCCCATAGGCTGCCGAGACCGAGAATGCGCAGGCTGGCCACATCCGGCCCGCTGTGGGCCTGCCGCATGACACCGCGCTGTCGCGCCGTCATGGCAAAGACGGTGTCGTCCTCGTCCGCGAAACGGTTGCGCAGAACCACCGTGCCTGTGGGCCCGTCGTGCAACTGCAATCCCCACGCCTCATCGGGTGGCACCGGCGGGGTGGTTTCGGGATAAAACAGGTAGCCCCAGACCACCCCGGCGCGGTCCATCTCGAAGTGCGCGGCTCCCTCCAGTCCGAAAAACCGGTCGTAGTGCCAGCGGTATCCGGGCACATGCGCGTCTTCAAGGAAAGGGAACATGAGCGCGACGGCACCCTCCGGATTATAGAATGGGTTGTCATTGCTGAGGTCCGGTCGAAGGCCGAGGTTGATGACACCGGAAACATCTTCGTTCGAGGGGATGGGCACAGCCGCGTGGGCCACCAACTGCACGTTGAAGGCAGCCGGCGGAATATCACGGCGGATGTCGAGGCCCGTCACGCTATGCAGCGAAAGCAGATATGGCGCCACCAATTGCCACGGATACAACACGTAACCCATGCCTTCCGCGTTGTAACCCCGCGCCGAGGGGTCGTCCGTCAGTCCCCACCAAAGGTAAGACATCACTTGGTCGTAGGCCACCTGCATCCAGCGCGGATCAATCCCGTCGATGGGATGGTCGGGGTTCAGGGTGTTCCAGCCCGAGGCCTCGAAGGCAGCCACTTCCGCCGCCGTAAGGTGCGGTTCGTCCGAGGCAAGAAGAGCGATGCCGGCCCCCGCGAAGCGGATGCCCCGCCAGTTGTTGGCGCGGCCCTGCGTGGGATATCCGTCTCCGTAGCGCCACAGGTGGTGCCGCGCCTGCTGCACCAGCTCGCGCGAAATTTCCTCCCGGTAATCCTCCGGCCATGCGTCGTAGCACCAATCGTAGGCCAAAGCCGCCGAGACCGAGCCTTGGGTGAGATTCAAATGCCGAATCGAACTCGCCGCGGAATACCACATGCGGTTGGAATCCTCCCGCATCAAATCCAATTTTTCGCGTGCCTTATCGGCATGGAAGGGATCTCCCGTGATCACATAGAGCAAGGCGTAGGCACGGGTCTGCCACGCCAGTGCGTAGAGTCCGGCGGGTGACTCCGCCGCTGCCTCCAAAATCGGGATCATGCTCGCGAACGGCTCCCGCTCCGCGCGCGCCCGCAGCTCCGGAATATCCTCCGGGCGGATGAGGAGGCGCGGATGGCGCGGCCGCTCGGAAAAATCCGGCACCCGCACCGTGAAACGGGGATCCCCTTCCACGGGAAGCCACGTGCTGTGGCTCATCGGCTCGGAGCCGGGTGGCGT
>SKLD01000068.1 GCA_007123395.1 Opitutales bacterium | reverse complement strand
CGTCACCTGCCGCGAGCTACATCAACGCACTCATTCAAGAACCGGACGGGCTGCTGAACTATGCTGCCGCCTCCATCCCGGTGAGTTACCTCAATGCCCTCCTTCGGGAACCCGACGAAGAATCGCAGACCGCCATTTCACCGCTTGTTTCGTATGAAGCCCTGCCTGCGACGGGGCCGCAAACCCTTCTCCTTCAACAACAATAGGTAAAAACTATGAAGCATCCAGCCACTCAAAACACGACGCGCTGCTCCGGGCGCACGGCCTCCGTGCTCCGGGTGTGGATCGCCGCCGTCGCTTTCTCCACTGCAGCGGGCCTCCCCGTCAATGTCTCTGCCGAGGATTTGCCTTTCGAGAGCGGTTCGACTGGAGCGGACGGACCGCTCATTGTGCCCGCCCATCCGGTTAGCCGCGAGAATCCGGCCATGGCCTTCGATCCCGTGCGCGAGCAGTTGGTTCTCTTTGGCGGCAACGTGAGCAGCACCTACTACCCCGAAACATGGGTCTCCGACGCTTCCGGCGAGGGCTGGAGGGAGGTGTCCACGACTTTCGTCTCCGGTCGCCACAGTGCCGCCATGGAGTGGGACGCCGTCAACGAGGTCGTCGTCATGTTCGGCGGCTTGCGTGCGGACAACACTTTCCTCGACGAGTTCTGGGCATGGGACGGCACGGATTGGTCGCCGATCAACGTCTCTCCGCGTCCCCCTGCGCGTTATAGCCACTCCATGGTGGCCGATCCCGCCACAGGGCATGTTTATGTCTTCGGCGGACGCGGCGTCGGCAACACCAACCTTAACGACCTTTGGCGGTGGAACGGAGAGGCGTGGACGCACCTTGACGAAGTCGGGACGCCGCCTGCCGGACTCAACTACCGCTATTTCGAAGCAGCGTGGGATTCAGCGGACAACTCCATTCTTCTCTACAGTTCTTCCCCGCAGCGCACGTGGAGATTCAAGGACGGCGTGTGGAACGAGATCGTGACCGTCAACGACCGGCCCAATCCTAACTGGGGTTTCCGTATGGAGTATGATCCCGTGGGCAACCGCACGATCCTCTTCGGCGGATCCGCCCACCGCGGCGTGACATGGGAGTTCCGCGACAACGACTGGTTTGTCCTCGACCTCGAAAGGGTTCCGCCGCGCCGCTACTACCACGCTTCGGCTTATGACACGGTGAACGACAGGATCGTCATGGGTTTCGGCTGGATGGACTCGTTCACCAACACCATTTCGAATATCCGCAATTCGGATACATGGACCTTCAAGGATGGAGAATGGTCCTACCATTCCGGCCGGCTATTCCACTTCGACATGCGCAACCGCCCCGATGGTATTTGGAATTTCACCTCTATTCACGTGCCTGCCAACGCGGAGGTCCGCTTCATCAAGAACAGCACGAACACCCCGGTTGTTTGGCTGGCGACGGAGGAAGTGCGGATCGAAGGGGTTGTTCGCGTGGACGGCAATGATGCCGGAGGCAACTCTGGTGCTGACAACTACGCGGAGGGCGGTCCCGGAGGTTTCGCGGGCGGGCTCGGCGGTATCCGCTGGGATGTTTCGGGCAGTTTCGTCGCCACGCCCGGGCAAGGTCCCGGCGGCGGTGCGCCCGGTGTCAACTCCGGGCAAAACGGCGGCCACGCGGAGTTCCTCAATGTCTACGGAAACTCCCTCCTGCTTCCCCTCATCGGCGGTTCCGGCGGCGGCGGCGGCGCTTCCAGCAACAATAGCTTCGGCGGCCACGGCGGCGGTGGCGGCGGCGCTATCCTCATCGCCTCTTCGCGCGACATTGTCGTCAACGGCTCGATCAATGCCGACGGCGGCCAGAGGGCGCATGGCGGGGCTTCATGGGGCGGGCACGGTTCCGGCGGTGCCATCAAACTCATGGCCGACCGTGTCACCGGATCGGGCACCCTGCGCGCGCGCGGCGGTCGCTCCTCCACGAACAACCAAGGGGGCCGCATCCGCATCGAGGCCTTCTTCCGCCCACTCGCCGCAAATACACAGCCGACACCTTCGGCCACCGCCCCCATCGCGGCACCCGACCTCAGCGAACTGCCGACACTGCGCGTCATCTCCGTCGACGGTGAGACCGTGCGCCAACCGCCCACCGGCAGTTTGCAAAATCCCGATGTCGTCTTCACGGCGGCAGGAGTGGTGACGGTTGTCGTGCAAGGCACCAATGTGCCGCAGGGAACCCCCGTGCGGTTGCGCGTGACGACTAGCGGCGAAATCATCGACCTTCCGGCGCCCGGGGCTCCGAACGTCGAAATGAATGCCGCCGGCACGGCCAGCTTCTCCGCCACCGTCCCCGCCGGCTCCGGCTCCATCCAAGCCTTCGCTGAGTTTTGAGGCGGCATCGCGCAAACGACGGCTGAAACCGACGGTCCCATGAGGAGCCGGCGGTGACACGCGGGCGGTGTTTGCGTGCGCCGTTTTCCCTTGCGCTGCCTGCATTGAGTTGCCCGGCGGTTGCCAATCGGTTGCCAAAAACGCTGCATCTGGTGAATTTCCCCCGCATTCCCCTGCACGGCCCTGCACAATAAAAAATCCCGCAAGTCGCTTAACTTGCGGGATTTATGGCTTTTAAAGTGGGTGCAGGAGAGGGATTTGAACCCCCGGCCTTCAGGTTATGAGCGGGATTTAAGTGTATTGATAAACAAAGACTTACAGAACGACTCGGCCAATGTTGGGCATTTTGTTGGGATTTGGTGGTTTTTCCGTCGGGGGCTCTTTCGCTGTAGTTCGGCAGTGTTCGCGGGTGTTCGGGAATGCCTTGG